>NZ_JBNNVS010000028.1:0-73183 GCF_050280665.1 Pseudomonas sp. NPDC089547
AAGAACGCCGGTTTGTTGATGTGTTTGCTCGCACGAACATCATCCATCAAACCGGCGTTCTTGTTTCTGTCTTTCCCGGGATTCCGTGAAGAACCTTTTTTTTGCCCTGAATTATCTTCTGCCTGTGCTGGCCTCTTCGCGGGCTTGCCCGCTCCCACAGGGATATCACCAGGCCTGAGGGCAGTGATATTCCTGTGGGAGCGGGCAAGCCCGCGAAGAGGCCGGCGCAGGCAGTACAGGTTTCAACCCAGTGGGTACTTCTGCAAGTTGGCCATCATCTGCTGCAGCGCCTGCAAACTGTCCTGCGGGTGCACCGCCCCCTCAAAATCGCCAATCCGCGCCCAGTTCTGCGCCACCTGCTCGGGGGTGAAGCCTTCACGCGGATCAAAGCCCACCCCCAGGCTGCGCTCCCAGCGCACCTTGCCTACCCAACCGCCCCCCACCTCGAACAACTCCCCGGTGCCTTGGCACTGCTCGCTCCCCAGATACACCACCAGCGGGCTGACCAGTTCCGGTTTTAGCCGCTCGAAAACTTGGGGAGGGATCAGCCCTTCGGTCATGCGGGTGCCGCCCGTGGGAGCGATGGCGTTGACCAGGATGCCGTGCTTGCGCCCTTCGATCGCCAGGGTGCGGGTCAACCCGTACAGGCCCAGCTTGGCCATGCCGTAGTTGGCCTGGCCGAAGTTGCCGTAGATGCCAGAGGTGGAAGCGGTAAAGATCACCCTCCCCCAGTTCTGCTCGCGCAGGTGGAGCCAGGCGGCGCGGGTGACTTTGAAGGCCCCTTCGACATGCACCTGATACACCTGCTCCCAGTCGCTGTCGTCCATCTTGTGGAAGGTCTTGTCACGCAGGATGCCGGCATTGTTCACCAGCACATCCACACGGCCAAAGCTGTCCAGCGCCTGCTCGACAATACGGGCGCCCTGGCTCACCGAGTCATGGTTGGCGATGGCAATGCCACCGGCTGCGCGGATCTCTGCCACCACCCGGTCGGCAGCCGAAGCACTGGCACCTTCACCGTGGGTAGAACCGCCAAGATCATTGACCACGACCTTGGCCCCACGCGCAGCGAACAGCAGCGCATGGGCACGGCCCAGGCCACCGCCGGCTCCGGTAACGATCACCACGCGATCTTGCAGACGGACAGGCTCGCTCATGCTCATGGCTCCAGGCAGGTTCAGGTCAGCCGAGTGTCCGCCGCCAGCGGCAGGCGGACAATCAAGCTCACGCAGGCTGAATGCCTGGCAATAACGCAGGGCGATGAGGCCCGGTCAGGACCACGCTACCTTCTGCGGGTAATAGTTCAGCGGTTGTTCACGAAAGGCCAGGTAGTGGCGCAGCACCTGTACGGGCGCTTCGGTGTGCGGGTAGTGGCCAATACCCTGCAACTGCACGGTGTCCGGCTCGGGCACCAGTTGCCGGTAACGCTCCAGCATGTGCCCACCGGAAAGCGGGTCGACCACACCATTGATGAAACGCAGTGGCACGCCCTTGCGCTGCATCGCCCCGACCCAGCGTTCGCGGTGCAACCTGCGCTCGGGCATATAGCCCACCAGCTTGTGCAGGATACGCGTGCCCCGGTTGGCGGCGATCAGGCTCCAGAAATCATCCAGGGCACTTTCACTGGGGTGGGTGCACGGGCCGTACACCTGGGTCACGTTGCGCACCAGGTCGTCACGCCCGAACGAGCGGCCCACCAGCCAGCCGAACCGGCTGAGCAGCAGCTTCTGGATCAGCAGCATGCGGCAGCTTTCCGGGAACAACCCACTGTTGAGGAACACGCAACTGGCAATGTCGGCGTACTGTTCATGGTGCCGCGCCAACAGCTCTTGCGCCACGCTGCCGCCGTAATCGTGGGCCAGCAGGTGCACCGGCTGGTCAACCTGTAAATGGCCGAGCAGGGCCTGCTGCAAGTCGGCTTGTTCCATCAGGCTGTAGGCGTGATCGACAGGTTTGGCCGAGTCACCAAAGCCGAGCATGTCGCACGCGATCACCCGGAAGCGTTGGGTCAAGGGCCCCCACAGGTAGTGCCAGTCCCAGCTGGCCGTGGGGAAGCCGTGTAACAGAAGCAGGGGCTCTCCTTGCCCTGCGGTCCAGTAGCGGATGCTCTGGCCCCGGAAGTCGAAACTTTGGCCCCGGGTACGCCAGACGCACAATGGAATTTCGGCCATAGGCATCAGAAGTAACCCGGTGAAGTAACAGGGAGGGAATAGGGCAAGGCTGCGGTCATTGCATGTCACCTCGGCACATACATGTGCTCTCTATGTCGAGGCAAATTCTAGCCAGCAGCCAGGAGGCTGGAACTTGCGTTGCCAGCCAGCTTGATGACTGTGCGAGTCAGTGGCACGAACGGTCAGAGCAGCATGGCCAGCAGCGGCGCCGCGAACAGGTTCAACAACCCGGTCAGGACCATGACCAGGCCGGCCACCGAGCCTTCTTCGCGGCCAACCTCTTGTGCCCGGCTCACCCCTGCGCCATGCGCACCCACGCCGAACAGTGCGCCGCGTGCCAACGGTGTGCGCAGCGGCAACCAACGCAGCAGCACACCACCGAACATGGCGCCGAGCACGCCGGTAAACATCACGAACACCGCCGTGAGTTCCGGTATCCCGCCCAGGTCATGGGCCAATGGCATGGCAAACGGCGTTGTGATCGAACGCGGCACCAGCGACAAGCTTGTTGCGCTGTCCAGCGCCAGCAGGTGCGCCAGCCCCCATGAGCTGGCGATTGAGGCACTGCTGCCGGCCACCATGCCCACCATCAGTGCCGGCCAGTGGCGCGCCAGCATCGCCCGCTGCTGCCAGATCGGTACCGCAAAGGCCACGGTTACCGGGCCCAGCACGCTCATCAACCAGTGGGTGTTGCGCGCATATTCGGCATAGGCCGTGTGCAGCGGCACCGCCACCGCCAGCAACAGCACGGGTACCAGAATCAGCGGTGACAGCAGGTAACGCCCGCTGCGCCGGTACAGCCAGCGGCTGCCCAGATACGCCAGCAACGTCAGGGCCAGCCAGAACAGTGGCATGGGCTCAAGGCTCATGGCGCAGCCTCCAGCGGCACACCAGCTCCACGGTGAGTGCGGTTACGACCATGACCATCAGCGTGCTCACGGCAATCACCAGCAAGATGCGCCAGCCCTCATCGCGAATCAGCGCGCCATAGTCGAGCAAGCTCATCAGTGCCGGAATGAAGAACAGCAGCATCTCGGCCATCAACCAGCCGGCGCCCAGTTGCAGCATGGCCGGTTTGAGCGCACCCGAGGCAAACAGAATCAGCAACAGCGCCAAGCCCATCACGCCACCGGGGATTGGCCAGCCCAGCCACGTGGCAAGTTTGCCGCCAAGCAGGAACAAGGCACAAAGAATCGCCAGTTCGACGAGCAGCCGCAGGGCTTTTTTCAGTAACGCGGGTTTCATGGTGGGATTCCTCGACAGGCCCTCATTTTAAGATTCGGCTGCCTAGGCCAGAAGCGAATTGTTAGACTGATCGCCATTCCAGAATGGAATTCAGGCTATGGAATTCAAACAGCTGCGCAGTTTTATCGAAGTGGTTCACCGCGGTGGTTTTACCCAGGCGGCGCAGACGCTGCACATCAGCCAGTCAGCCGTTAGCAAACAGGTGGCCCAGCTGGAGCAAGATGTGGGCCAGCCGCTGCTGGAGCGCCAAGCCTCGCAGCTGCACCTGACGGCTGCAGGGCGCATCGTGCTGGAGCGCGGTGAAGCCCTGCTACGCCAGCGTCAGGCGCTGCTGAACGAACTGGATGACCTCAGCCAGATGGAGCGCGGTGAACTGCGCCTGGGTTTGCCGATGCTGGGCAGTGATGCCTTGTTCGCTGGGTTGTTCGCCGAGTATCGGCGGCGCCACCCGAACATTGCGATCCAGTTGCTCGAAGGCGGCAGCCGTAGCGTCGAGCAGGCGGTCAGAAGTGGCGAGCTGGAACTGGGTGGCAGCCTGACACCCGGCGACGATGGGTTCGACTACCAGCCATTTTGCAACGAACCGCTGGACGCCCTGCTACCGGCTGGCCATGCCTTGGCGGACTTGGACGGGGTGAGCCTGGGGCAACTGGCCGATACGCCGTTCCTGCTGTATCAGCGCAGCTTCGTGCTCAATGACCGGCTGCTGAAGGCGTGCCAGCTGCAAGGGTTTACCCCGAAGGAAGGCGGGCGCAGTGGCCAGGCGGATTTTTTGGCGGCGCTGGTGGCGGCAGGCCAGGGCGTGGTGTTGCTGCCCCGGGTGGTGGCAAAAGCGCTGGAGCGCCCTGGGGTGGTGCGTTTACCGCTGCGCTCGCCGCAAGACCTGCGCTGGGATATAGCGTTTATCTGGCGGCGCGGGGCCTACCTGTCGCGCGCGGCGCAGGCGTGGTTGGCGTTGTTGCGCGAGTGGCCGGTTTCTGACAGCAAGGATTGAACTGGCCTTGCTGGCCTCTTCGCGGGCACGCCCGCTCCCACAGGGATATCCACTGCCCTCAGGTTTGGTGATTTTCCTGTGGGAGCGGGCGTGCCCGCGAAGAGGCCGGGTCTGGCTGGGGACATGGATCAGGCTTTCAACGCTTGAACCAACTCAGCCAACCAGGGCTCTGCATCGGCTTCCGGGGTCACCGTCTCGCTCGCATCCAGGCGCAGCATCGGCTGCACTTCGCGCACACCCAACTCGGCAAACAACTCGCGCATCTGCTCGCCACCACCGCAATAGGTATCGCCATAACTGGAATCACCCAGCGCAATCACCGCACCCGGCAGGCCACGCCAGGCGGCTGGCAGGGTGTCGCGAATGGCGCAGAACAGCGGCATCAGGTTGTCCGGCAGTTCGCCCATGCCAGTGGTCGAGGTCACGGCCAGCAAGGCGTCAGGGGCAAAACCTTCAAGATCCTGCAGGGTGGCACGTGCAGCATGCCAGGCCTCCAGGCCTGCCGCCTTGAGCAGCGATTCGGCGTGACGGGCGACTTCTTCGGCGGTGCCATAGACCGATCCGGAAATAATGGCGACTTTCATCGGGTAGAGGATTCCGAAACTGAGTGAAAACGTAGGATACTAGCATCCAGCGCTGGCAAAAGGCCGCCTCTACCAAAGTCGCCGTCTTCAGCCCCTCTTTGCCCAATGGCCCGAACATGATCAACGCGCAATTACTGCAATCAATGGTCGATGCGTCCAATGACGGGATCGTGGTCGCCGAACAGGAAGGCGACGACAACATCCTGATCTATGTGAACGCCGCCTTTGAACGCCTGACCGGCTACAGCCGCGATGAGGTGCTGTATCAGGACTGCCGCTTCCTGCAGGCCGCAGACCGTGACCAGCTTGGCCGTGCCCGCATCCGCAAGGCCCTGGCCGAGGGCCGCCCATGCCGTGAAGTGCTGCGTAACTACCGCAAGGATGGCAGCGCCTTCTGGAACGAATTGTCGATCACCCCGGTTCGGCGCGACGGCGAACAGCGCACCTATTTCATCGGTATCCAGAAAGACGTCAGCCGCCAGGTCGAACTGGAACGGGAGCTGGCTCAACTGCGCGCTCGTCCGAAACCCGACGAACGCGTCTGAACCAAGTTCGCCACGCACGGTCAATCCCGATGAAGAAATCGCCACCAACGAGTTCGATCATGCAAGCAGATGCGCTTCTGACCCAGGCCGAGCTGGATTTCATCCAGAACATGCAGCATTCGCCGCAACTGAACCTGGCCGACTCCATGTCGAGCCTGCTGGTCAATGGCGATCGCCGCATTCAAAGCTTGCTGACCCGCTTGGTGGCCAACGAACAGGTAACCCTGCAGGCCCAGTTCAACAACCAGCAGATCAGCTTCCCGCTGCAACTGGTGGAAGATGAATTCCACGCCCTGCACCTGCAACTGGGCTCACCGGAAATCTACGAAGACGGTCCCATGCTGCGCCCCTGGCGCCTGTCGATGGACCGGCCCAGCCCGCTGCTTGATAGCTTTGATCAGGAAAGCGGCCTGTGGGTTCGCGACATTTCGTTCAAAGGTGTACTGCTGGAATTACGCGGCTTGCAAGCGGCGCCGTCGCGCTTCGAGTTGCGCTTCGCCCCGGACGGCATCAGCCCGATCGAGCTGCATGGCGTATTGGGTCGGCGTATCGGCCCGGACCTGGCGGCCTACGACCTCAGCCAAAGCCCGGCCGAAGAAATCGAGCGCCTGCGCGACTATATCCTCCAGGCCCATCGCCGGGCCCACCCCGACCTGCACACTCAGGTGTCGAGCTGACCGGCCAGAAACTGCCGCAACCGCTGACGCATCACACTGCCCTGCGCACCCAGGCAGGCAATCGGGCTGCCTGCCAGGTTTTCCTGTGCCACTTCCGACGCTTCACCGGCCAGCAACAGCGGGCAATGCAACCCTGCCGCCAAACGCACCAGGCGCCGGCAGACCTCAGCCGTGGGCGCCTGGTGCGATAACAGCACCAGGGCGTCCGGCCTCAGGCGCTCACAGGCCAGTGCCAGCTCCAGCAGCGGCTGCCCGGCCGCCAGGGTTGTCACGCCAACGTCGTCGCTGCCCAGGGTCAGGCCGGCCACCAGTAACTCCAGTTCATGACGCAGCCCCGGCAGCGGTGCCAACAGCACGGTGCGGCTGCGTGGCGCATGGGCCAGTTGCATGCGGGCAAACACCCGGCCGCGCAGGAACTGGTCGAGGAACAGCCACTCGCTGGTCTGCCCGTAGTCGCCCTGCCCGGCTGCCAGGTCGTGCCACACGGGCATGAACACCTCGGCGAACACCTGGTCCAGGGCATTGGCAGCAAATACTTCGTCGAACAGCCTGTCCAGGCCGGCCACATCGAAGCGTTGCAGCGCCTGGCGAATCTGCTGCTGCCAGCGCGGCCAAGCGTCGGTTGTGTCACCCGCCTGCCCGGCCAGGGCATGGCCGCGAGCGATAATGCTGCCGACTTTACTGACTGCCACACCACGCTCCAGCCAGCCGAGGATGCGCCGGATGTCGTCGATATCAACCTGGGAATACAGGCGGTGGCCACTGTCGGTGCGGGTTGGCCGGATCAGCCCATAGCGGCGCTCCCAAGCGCGCAGGGTCACGGCATTGACACCCGTCAGGCGGGAGACCTCACGGATCGGAAACAGCTCCTGCTGATCAAGCGCTTGCTCGATCAGCCGATTACGTCCCTGTTCGTTCATCTGCACGGTTTACCCTGGGTGCGGAAGTTGAACGCGCATTCTACTACGACGACACCGGTCGCAGGGTGCAACCGTTTGCCGCCTGATTATTCGCCGAACATTGCACATGCGCGATAATGCGCGCCCGATTCTTGCATGCACGCCTGCGTTGCCCACCACCCCGGGCCACGCAGCCAAAGGGGCCAGCTACCCGCCAGCCCCGTTGCCAGGAGATACACGATGTCTACCCCACCCGTCACCCTGATGGTGTCGCGCCGCGCCGCCCATGGCCGCTACCAGGACCTGCTGGCCTGGTTGCATGAAGGCGAACAGCTGGCCACCGACTTCCCCGGCTACCTCGGCTCGGGCATCCTTGCCCCGCCCAGCGATGGCGACGAATTCCAGATCATCTTCCGCTTCAGCGACGAGCCCACCCTGCATGCCTGGGAGCATTCGGCCTCGCGCCGCGCCTGGTTGCAACGTGGCAACGGCCTGTTCGAGCGCCCCAAAGAGGCGCGCGTCAGCGGTATCGACGACTGGTTTGGCACCAATACGGTGCAAAAACCACCACGCTGGAAGCAAGCGGTGGCTATCTGGCTGGCCTTCTTTCCGGTTTCGCTGGCGTTCAACCTGCTGTTCAGCCACTGGCTGGCGCCACTGGACATGGTGCCACGGGTACTGATCAGCACCCTGGCCCTGACGCCAGTAATGGTGTACCTGTTCATCCCGCTGTCCACGCGGCTGCTGGCCAACTGGCTACATGCCTCACCGGCCACCGCTGGCGCCTTGCGCAGCCGCTGAGGCCAGGCCATACAACAGGGAAACAGTTCGGGTATGCTGGGCGGCAATCAAAGGACAGACAGTTGACCGCCCCGAACATGAACAGCCCCATTCTCGTTACCGGAGCCAGCCAGCGCGTCGGGCTGGCCCTGGCCCTTGAACTGGCACAGGCCGGCCATACGGTGGTCAGTGCCAGCCGCAGCGTCCAAGCACAGACGGCCCACCCGAACATCGTGCAGTTCCAGGCCGACCTGTGCCAGGCGGCCGACCGCCAGGCCCTGATCGACCACCTGCACAACCATTACGACGGCCTGCGCGCCATCATCCACAATGCCTCGCTGTGGCTGGACGACGGCCTCGACAACCTCGAGACCATGTTCCGCCTGCACGTCGAAGCGCCCTACCACCTCAACCTGGCCCTGGGTGACCTGCTGGCCAAGGTGGATAAAGCCGACATCATCCACATCTGCGACGAAACCTCATCGCGCGGCAGCAAAAGCCACATCGGCTACGCCGCCACCAAGGCCGCGTTGCAGAACATGGTGCTGTCGTTTGCCGAAAAATATGCGCCCAAGGTGCATGTGAACGGTATCCTGCCCGGGCTGCTGATCCTCAAGGAAGGGGGCGATGAAGCCTACCGCCAGCAAACCCTGAAAAAGGCCTTGCTGGAATTCGAACCCGGCGCCGGCCCACTGATCGAGACCGTCAAGTACCTGCTCGCCAGCCAGTACAGCACCGGCAGCCAGGTGGTCATCAACGGTGGCCGCCACCTGAAGAACCGCATGACCTGAGAGACGCCCATGACCCCACAGCAACAGCTCGAACTCGAAGCCGCCGCGTTCCGGCGCCTGGTCGAACACCTGCAAAACCGCACCGACGTACAGAACATCGACCTGATGAACCTGTCCGGTTTCTGCCGCAACTGCCTGTCCAAGTGGTACAAGGCCGCGGCCGACGAGCGCCAGCTCGACCTGAGCCTGGATGACGCCCGCGAAGCGGTGTACGGCATGCCCTACGCCGAGTGGAAAGCCCAATACCAGAAAGAAGCCAGCGCCGATCAACAAGCGGCGTTCGAAAAAGGAAAACCTCGTGACTGATCTGAATACCCTGCGCGCCAGCCTGGCCGGCGGCCAACATGTATTTGCCGACACCCTGGCGTTCATTGCCGACAACTACAGCTACCAGCCTCAGGCGTTCAACAATGGTGGTGTGGAGAATGCTGCCGGGCAGAACGAAGGTTCGTGCAAGACCCTGGGCCTGGCACTGCTGGAAGGGCTGAGCGATCAGGAAGCGCTGCTGGCCTTTGGCGAGCATTACCGTGATGTGGTGGCCACGCCTGAGGGCAGTGACCATGGCAATATCCGTGCGCTGATCAAGCATGGGCTGGCTGGGGTGAAGTTTGCCGGGCAGCCACTGTCGCGCAAGGCTTGAGATTGCCGGGGCTGCTTTGCAGCCCATCGCGACACAAGGCCGCTCCTACAGGTGACCGCGTTCCCTTGTAGGAGCGGCCTTGCGTCGCGATGGGCCGCAACGCGGCCCCAAATTATCAAACCCGACATCAATCGATCAGGGCTCCCGGCGCTCCTTCTGCCAAGCCACCCCGCTGCAACCACTGCAGCGCCACCGGCCACAAACTCTCGCGAAACCGATCATGGAAGAACGCGAAATGGCCAATTTCCTCGACGAGGATATCCACAGGCGCGATGCGCAGATGCTTACGCTCGGCGCCCTGTATATAACTCAGTAAACGTTCGGTTGCCGCCACAGTACCGAAGGGATCATCGGTCAGACTGATGGCCAGCGTCGCCGCCCGCACCTGGGCGAACGGTAACGCTGCCAATGCCCGCCCGCTGGGCCTGTGTTCGTAACGCGGGGTTCGGGTAGTCCAGTCATGCACCACGCCGGACGGTGTATCTTCCAGCCACCCCAGGCGCTTGCCGGGGAAGTAGCCGAACACCCGGGTCAGCAGCGGCATTACCACATGCCATTTGCCGAACAGCTGCCAGCGCTGGCCGGCCGCATAATCGCGCCAGTAGGCAAACTGCGCGCCCACCATCACAACCCGCCGGACGCGGCTTGCAGAAGGTGCCAGCCCCACTGCCCAGCCGCCAAAACTGTGCCCCACTACGTCCACCGGCTGGCCTGGGAAATGCGCGGCGGCGTGCGCCAGCATGGCTTCGAAATCCAGTTTGCCCCAGTCGCTCCAGGACGCCTGAAAACCGCGCAAAGACGCCGGGCGGGACTCGCCGATGCCCCGATAATCGTAGGTCAGCACATCAACGCCGTGGGCGAACAGGTGATCGGCAAAACGCGAGTAGTAGCGGCAGCGTACCGAGGTGGCAGCGTTGATGATCACCAGCGGGCGCTGGGGGTCAGGTTGGGCGTGGCGCCAGACGAAGCCGCCGAGGGTGTAGCCGTCGGCTGCGGTGTGGCGGAACGGGGTGGCGGGTTGGGTGAGGCTGCTCATGGCGCATTCCCTGTTGTTGTGCGCCAAAACTAGCAAATAATTTGTAGCCTGTACCTGCCTCTTCGCGGGCTTGCCCGCTCCCACAGGGATTTTCACAGGGCCTGACGGCAGTGAAATACCTGTGGGAGCGGGCAAGCCCGCGAAGGGGCCGGTGCTGGCTTACCCGATTACAGCTCGATGCAGTCGAACTTCACATCGGTAGCCACGTCTTCGTCGTAGTTGACGTCAGCGCGCTCGAAGCCGAACAGGTTGAGGAACTGCTTCTTGTAACCGGCATAGTCGGTCAGGTCGAACAGGTTCTCGGTGGTCACGGTTGGCCACAGGGCCTTGCAAGCGTCCTGCACGTCGTCGCGCAGCTCCCAGTCGTCCAGGCGCAGACGGCCCTTCTCGTCGACTTCGGCCGGCGCACCGTCAGCGCGGTACATGCGGTCGCGGTACATGCGGTCCAGCTGGTCCTGGGTGCCTTCGTGAACGCCCTTCTCCTGCATGATTTTGAAGACCATCGACAGGTACAGCGGCATCACCGGAATGGCCGAACTGGCCTGGGTGACCACCGACTTCAGCACGGCCACGTTGGCGCCGCCTTTCACTTCATCGGCCAGTTTCTGGTTCAGGCGCAGGGCAGTTTCGTCCAGGTCCTGTTTGGCCTGGCCCAGTGCACCATGCCAGTAGATCGGCCAGGTGATGTCGCTGCCGATGTAGCTGAAGGCCACGGTACGGGCGCCTTCGGCCAGCACGTTGGCGCCTGCCAGGGCGTCGATCCACAGCTGCCAGTCCTGGCCACCCATGACGGTAACGGTGTCGGCGATTTCCTGCTCGGTGGCCGGCTCGATGCTGGCCTCGATGATGGTGTCCTTGTTGGTGTCGATGGCGGTCGACTTGTACGGCTGGCCGATGGGCTTGAGTGCCGAACGAATCACTTCGCCGGTCTGCGGCAGCTTGCGCACAGGCGAGGCCAGCGAGTAGATGACCAGGTCAACCTTGCCACCCATCTCGTTCTTGATCAGCTCGATGACCTTGGCACGGGCTTCATCAGAGAAGGCGTCACCGTTGATCGACTTGCTGTACAGGCCCTCGGCCTTGGCAAACTTGTCGAAGGCCGCCGCGTTGTACCAGCCCGCAGTGCCGGCCTTGGTCTCGGTGCCTGGTTTTTCGAAGAACACGCCCAGGGTGTCGGCCTTGAAACCGAACGCCGCGGTGATGCGGGCTGCCAGGCCGTAGCCGCTGGAAGCACCGATGACCAGGACCTTCTTCGGGCCATCCTCGCGCACGCCCAGCTTGCGGGTGGCTTCGATCTGGTCACGGACGTTGAGCTCGCAGCCCTTCGGGTGAGTCGTGGTGCAGATGAAACCGCGAACCTTAGGATGAATGATGGCCAATGTCTGTACCTCGTCAGGTTTATGCCGGGGAAGCGCCGCTTGGGGCGATTCCGATTGATCAGAGGGTGAGACTACCCCCGCAGGTTATCCGACACATATTACGGGGTGATCATGGGGATGCAAAACCGGGTTTGCCTGTACCGACCTCTTCGCGGGCATGCCCGCTCCCACAGGTACTTCACCCGACCCGGGACTTGTGCGGTCACTGTGGGAGCGGGCGTGCCCGCGAAAGGGCCGGCACAGGCAAAATCAACCTGCCAGGAGCACTTCTTTCAGCCATTCCAGAAACCGCCTGGCCAATGGGTCATCCTGGCTATCCCGGTGCACCAGGCAAGCCCACGCCGGCCCCCTTACCCGCTGCGCCGACAACGCCTGCAAACGCCCCTCCTCCACCGCCCGCCGCGCCAACAGCTGACTGACCAGGGCAATACCCAGCCCCTCGCTCGCCGCGTCCAGCAGCAGCCCCGGGTCAGAAAAATTCAGCCCCTTGCCCTGCTGGCCAACATCCTCGCCCCCCTCCAGTTGCCAGTGGCTCCAGTCCATCTCCCGTTCGCCATGCAAGGTCGTGCGCGCGGTCGAAGCCGTTAATGAAGGATGGCAGGCCGGGTACAGCTGGTCCTGATGCAGCACGCTGAAGCTGCATTCGGCCTGGGCGCTGAGGTCATCGCGGATGGCTAGGTCGATGGTTTCGGTGGCCATGTCCGGCACCTCGAAACTGGTGAACAACCACAAGTCCACCTCCGGGCAGCGCTGGTGAAAATCGGCCAACCGCGGCAACAGCCAGTGCCTGGCAAACGCCGGGCTGGTGTTGACCACCAGCTGGTTGGGCTTGCGGTACTGGTCAAGCCGGCGAATACCCACAGCCAGATGTTGCAACATTGATTGCGTGGTGCTGAGCAGGTCATGGCCGGCGTCGGTCAGGCTCACGCTACGGCCACTGCGGTAGAACAGCGGCTGCTCCAGGTAGGTTTCCAGGCTGCGGATCTGCTGGCTTATCGCCGACTGGGTCAGGTTCAGCGCCTCGGCAGCCTTGTGGAAACTGCCCAGCCGTGCAGCGGCCTCGAAGCCGCGCAGGGCATTCAGGGGTGGCCAGTGTTTAAGCATGATTGATAAGCCCTGCTGATCAGATGTGCGCTAAATCTATCGTTTGTCGTCGGCCAGGCATAGCCATAGCATGGACACCAACACCCGCGACGGCGGGCTTCGTTGATAAAAATCCTTAATAGATTGGAGTTCACTATGCACCTGTCACTCGACAGCGGCTGGCGCATGCCCGCCGAATGGGCACGCCACGCGGCAACCTGGATGGTCTGGCCACACAACCAGGCCCTGTGGGAAAGCGGCTGGAACGTGCGCCTGGCCGATGTACAACAGGACTACGCCCGTGTCGCAGCGGCCATCGCCCGTTTCGAGCCGGTGAGGATGGTGGTCAACCCAACCGCCATGACCAGCGCCCGTGCCCTCTGCGGTGCCAATATCGAGCTGATCGAGCTGGCAGTGGACGACAGCTGGTGCCGGGACAGCGGCCCGAGCTTTGTCTGCCACCCGCAGCACGGCCTGGCCGGCCTGAGCTGGCGCTTCAATGCCTGGGGCGGCAAGTCGCAGCACAACCTGGACCGCAGCCTGGGCCGGCGCATCCTCGACCACCTGGGCGTGGACGGTTTCAGCACCGCGCTGTGCAACGAGGGCGGTGCGATTCATGTCGATGGCGAAGGTACGCTGATCACCACCGAGTCGGTGCTGCTCAACCCCAACCGCAACCCAGGCGTCAGCAAGGCCGAGTTCGAGGCGTGCTTTGCCCGCCACCTGGGCATCCGCAAGACCATCTGGCTGCCGGGCGACCCGCAATACGTCACCGGCGACATGACCGATGGCCACGTCGATGGCGTGTGCGCCTTCGCCCGCCCAGGCGTTCTGCTGGTCGACGCCACCCATGACCCGCAGTCGGTGTACGCCGAAGTCGTGCGGGAAAACCGTCGCGCCTTGGAACTGGCCACCGATGCCCAAGGCCGCCACTTCGAGCTGCTCGACCTGTACGAGGCCAGCGCTGCCGTGGACCCGGATGCCGAAGTGTTCTGCGCTTCCTACACCAACTTCTACATCGCCAACGGCGCGATCATCATGCCGGCCTACGGCATCGCCGCCGACCAGGACGCTGCAGCGCAGCTGGCCCACGCCTTCCCGGGCCGGGAGATCGTGCCGGTGCGCATCGACCACATTGCCTACGGCGGTGGCGGCATTCATTGCATCACCCAACAGCAGCCAAGGATTTAGCATGACTGTCGTGCTCTTGGCTGCCTGTATTGGCAATGCACTCGATGATCAGACTCCCTCCACAATTGGTCTGTCTATACCAATAAGTACAAACGCAGGTAAACCATCTTTCAAAATCAACATTCAGGAATACGCCTATCGTTTCTTGGCATCCTCACCACCCAGAAATGGTGGAGACTCCTACCGTGTTCAGCCCTTGCGGGCCAATCCACCTCGGCGGGTTTCTGCTGCTGGCGGCTCTGTAACACCACTCACTTCACAGACGATCCGGGCTGCAGTTTCCCACCCGACAGAAGCGTCTGCCGTGCCCTGCCCTTCGTCTCGCAATTTTTGCATCCCGCGAGCAAGGATGTTCATCGCGCCGATCAGATCGGCATGTTCACTATAACCACACATGACGCAGCTGAACTTGGCTTGACTCTGTCGGTTATCGCTCGATACATGAACGCAGCATGGACACGTCTGGCTGGTGTAATGAGCCGGAACCGCTATCAGCGAACCGCCCTTCCAAGCCAGTTTGTAGTTCAACTGTCTACGGAACTCGAACCAACCCTGATCAAGGATGGCCTTGTTCAAGCCAGACTTCGCTCGAACGTTCCTGCCCGGCACTTTCGATGAGCCTGCCGCCGAGGCGCTCAAATTGCGGACCTGCAACTCCTCTATACACACCATCGCGTGGTTTTTGCTGATGGCTGTCGAAGCTTTATGCAGATAGTCACGACGCACGTTGCCAATACGTACATGCAAGCGCTGGACACGAGCCTTTGCACACATCCAGTTGCTGCTAAACCTGTTCTTACGGCTCATAGCCTGTTGTGCCTTTCTTAGAGCCGTTTCGTGCCGCTTGAAGCTGTTTAATGGATCAATATGACTTCCGTCACTCAATGTAGCAAAGCGGGCGATGCCCAAATCGATACCAACTGCTCCGCCTTGTACTGCGGAAACTTGCACTGCGCGGCGGGTCTGGACGGAAACAAACCATCGACCGCCGCTCAGGCTAACTGTTACGTTGCGCAGCTCGCCCAATACCACCCGACTATTGCGATAACGCAGCCAACCAAGCTTGGGTAGGAACACCCGGCTATTGTCCTGGTCAAGCTTGATCTGCTCGGGAGAGGGGTAACGGAAACTGTTGTTACGAGCCTTGTGCTTAAACCGAGGTAAGTCAGCTCGCTTCTCGAAGAAGTTTTTGTAGGCTTTTTCTAAATCCTTGAGAGCTTGCTGAAGCGGATGGACGGGAGCCTCCTTTAGCCATGCCGTTTCGCTGCTGTTTCGCCAAACAGTCAGACGTTTTGCCATCGCTAAGTAGCCGATGTGCGCGCCACCCAACTCGCGATTGGCCTGCTGCAAGGCCAGCGCTTGGTTGAAAACGAACCTGCACGAACCGGCGAAGCAACGCATCAGGCGCAGCTGTTGGCCGGTAGGTATCAGTTGGAATTTGAAGGACTGGATTTGCAGCATAGGCAGTATTTCATGCATAGAACGACATGGAGCGAAGTAGATACTGCTTCTGTGCAGCGCATGTCCACACAGGCTTTGTTACCAATTATGGGGGCAGTGGTTTCAGCGGACTCTCTGGAGGTCTTTCCGCGAACAAGCCTTATCCGAAATGGAACCCGCTTCAAGACTGCACAGGACTGAACCATGCCAAGCCGTAGAACCTTCCTGCAATTGTCACTGGCTGCCGGCCTCGGCGCCGGCCTTGGCCTGCCGCTGAGCCTGGCGCGTGCCGACGAAACGGGGCGCTGGTTCATGCCCGACGAAGGCGAACCGCAACAACGCGCCTTCATCGCCTTTGGCGCCCAGGCTGCCATCTGGGAAGACTTCACCGCCGATGTGCAAGCCGCCCTGGGCCGCATCGCCCAGGCCATCGCGCGTTATCAGCCGGTGACTGTGTTCTGCCGGCCCAGCGAACGCAAACTGGCCGAGCAGCACTGTGGCAGCCCGCGCACACGCTTTGTGGAGTGCAACCTGGATGACATCTGGATGCGCGACATCGGCGCCAACTTTGTCCTCGATGACGACGGCGCGCTAGGGGCGGTGGACTTCAACTTCAACGGCTGGGGCAACAAGCAGCGCCACCGCAACGATGCGCAGTTGGCCAAACGGGTCGCCAACCTGGCTGACGGTCGCTATCAGCGCAGTGAGCTGGTGGGTGAAGGTGGGGCCATTGAAGTGGACGGCCATGGTACTGGCATCATGACCGAAAGCAGCTGGGTAAATGCCAACCGCAACCCGGGCTGGAGCAAGGCCGAAGTCGAGGACGAACTTAAAGACCGCTTGGGGTTGAGCAAGATCATCTGGCTGCCGGGCATTGCCGGCAAGGACATTACCGACGGGCATGTGGATTTCTATGCCCGCTTCGTGCGGCCTGGGGTGGTGATCGCCAACCTGGACAACGACCCGGATTCGTATGACTACGCGGTAACGCGCAAGCACCTTGAGGTTCTAAAGCGCGCCACCGATGCCGAGGGGCGCACGTTGCAGATACATGTGGTATCGCCGCCAATGCGCGGGCGGCGCAACAGGTTCAGCAAAGGGAATGATAACTTTGCGGCGGGTTACATCAATTACTTCGTGATCAATGGTGCGATCATCGCGCCGCAATTTGGCGATGCGCAGGCGGATGAAAAGGCACGGGCGCTGTTGGCGGTTTTGTACCCGGGGCGCGAGATTGTGCAGCTGGATATTGATGCCATTGCGGCAGGGGGTGGGGGGATTCACTGTGTGACCCATCAGTGTCCGGCTGTTTGATTGGTGTTGCCTGTACCGGCCTCTTCGCGGGCTTGCCCGCTCCCACAGGTATTTCACAATCCTCAATGCCTGTGCAGTACCTGTGGGAGCGGGCAAGCCCGCGAAGAGGCCGGTACAGGCATACTCAATCGCGGCGCCGACGACACCCGGTAATCATCGACCACGGCAGGTTCTCGCGCAGGCGCACGCTCTCGACGATGGCCGCCAGCACATGCACACACACCAACACCAGCACCGCATCGGCCAACCAGCTGTGTACATCGGTCGGCCAGTCCTCGCCCCACAAGGCATCCACCTCTTGCGATGCCCACCCGGTCATGACCAGGCCTGCGATGCCGGTCAGCATCAACAGCATTACCAGGGCGCCAATCGGCGAATGGCCAAGGTGGTGGTACGGCTCGCCGCGCACCAGTGCACGGGCATGTGCCGCCAGCCGCGCCGGGGTAGGCCAAAAGTCGGCCCAACGCGCACTGCGTGGCCCGACAAAGCCCCACACCACGCGCACCACTACACAAGCCAGTGCGTAATACCCCAGCCACTGGTGCCAGTCGTCACCTTCTTCGTTGAAAAAGTAATCCGCGAAGAACACACCGGCAATGGAGAGATGGCACAGCCGCAGGAGCGGGTCCCACAGCTGTACCGTGCCGTCGCTGTTCAATCGTGGTACTCGGACTTGACCGCCTTGCCAGTCACCGGGTCATGGTAGATCTCGACCTTGCGGCCATCCTTGTCGAAACCGTAGATCTCGTAACAGTTGCCCTTGGTGACCTTGAACTTGTTGATCTTGTAGCCCTGTTCCTTGAGCTGCGCCTGGAATTTCTCCTGGTCTTGCCAGGTGCTTTTGTCGGCGGTGGTGCATTGGGTGGCGGCGAATGCTGTGCTGCTGCCGATCAGGATAAACAGGGCTATCAGGATGCGCATGGGAATGAGCTCCATTCGGTTGAATGAAAACAGCACGAGAATCAGCTTAGTCGGATAGAACGCCCGGCGCTCATTGATTGGCTTTTCACATCAATCCGAAAGAAAAACAAACTTAACAAATGAGCCAAAGCCACCGATGCTTGGGCACTACGCCCATCGCACGGAGAACAACAACATGAATGACGTGGTCATCGTCGCCGCAACCCGTACCGCCATCGGCAGCTTCCAGGGCGCCCTGGCTACTGTGCCTGCGGTCGACCTCGGCGCCGCCGTGATCAAGCGCCAGCTGGAGCAGACCGGGCTGGACCCGGCGCAGGTCGACGAAGTCATCCTCGGCCAGGTGCTCACCGCCGGCGCCGGGCAGAACCCCGCCCGCCAGGCCGCGATCAAGGCCGGCCTGCCCTACAGCGTACCGGCACTGACCCTGAACAAGGTCTGCGGCTCGGGCCTGAAGGCCCTGCACCTGGCCGCCCAGGCCATTCGCTGTGGCGACGCCGAGGTGGTGATTGCCGGTGGACAGGAAAACATGAGCCTTGCACCGTACGTGATGCCCTCGGCCCGTACCGGCCAGCGCATGGGCCATGGCCAGCTGATCGACAGCATGATCACCGACGGCCTGTGGGATGCCTTCAACGACTACCACATGGGCATCACCGCCGAGAACCTTGTGGATAAGTACAGCCTCAGCCGTGAACAGCAGGACGCCTTTGCCGCCGAATCGCAACGCAAAGCTGTCGCAGCGATCGAGGCCGGCCGCTTCGACGCGGAAATCACGCCGATCGTGCTGCCGCAGAAAAAGGGCGAGCCGAAAGTGTTCGCCCGTGACGAGCAGCCGCGCCCTGATACCACCGCCGAATCCCTGGGCAAGCTGCGCCCGGCCTTCAAGAAAGACGGTAGCGTCACCGCTGGCAATGCCTCCAGCCTGAATGACGGCGCTGCCGCCGTGCTGCTGATGAGCGCCACCAAGGCCAAGGCTTTGGGCCTGCCAGTGCTGGCGAAGATTGCGGCCTATGCCAGCGCCGGGGTAGACCCGGCGATCATGGGCATTGGCCCGGTTTCGGCGACCCAGCGTTGTCTGGACAAGGCCGGCTGGCAGTTGGCTGACCTGGACCTGATCGAAGCCAACGAAGCCTTTGCCGCACAGGCGCTGGCGGTGGGTAAAGCACTGGAATGGGATGCGGCGCGGGTCAACGTGAATGGCGGGGCAATTGCACTGGGCCACCCGATTGGTGCATCCGGGTGCCGGGTGCTGGTTACCTTGCTGCACGAGATGATCAAGCGCGATGCCAGGAAGGGCCTGGCCACCTTGTGCATTGGTGGCGGGCAAGGCGTGGCCTTGGCCATCGAGCGTTGATCACAGATTGATTTAACCAGGCCCGGCCTCTTCGCGGGCTTGCCCGCTCCCACAGGGACTGCACAAACTTCAATGTTTGCGCTGTACCTGTGGGAGCGGGCAAGCCCGCGAAGAGGCCGGGCCTGCTTACAGAGCTTTAAAACCGCTCATCGGCAATCGCCGGCAAGGTCAGCTCACGCACATAGCTCGCCGCCGACAGTTCCAACAGCGTACGCATCATCAGCACCACATCGTGCAGCGGTATCAGCCCCCCGTCCCCACGCACCGCAGCCTCGGCCACCGGCACGTCCAGGCTGTCTTCGGCATTCAGATAACCCAGGTTCAGGCACGTCACCCCAAGGCCCTGCCCCCGATACCCTTCGCGCAACGCCTCGGCGATGCCACGCAGGGCGAACTTGGACGCGGCAAAAGTCACTTCCGGGCGGCCACTCTGGGGCAAGCCCGAGGTAGAGCCGGTGAGGATGATCCGCGGTTTTTCGCTTTCAAGCAGCAACGGCAGTAGCCGCTTGATCAGCAGGATGGTCGCCGTGATGTTGCAGTCGACCATGCGCTGCAATGCCACATCACGATCTTCGAGGAAGCTGTAATGCACCTCGAATGCTTCGGCCTCCCACAAGCCGAGGTTGTAGATCAGCGTATCCACCCCGCCCTCGGCCACTGCTGCGGCAATGGCCTCGACAGCGGCAGCGGGCTGGCCGAGATCGGCCTCGATCCACTGGGCCTGGATGTCCTGACCAGTGTTCACGGCCGCAGGCTCTTTGCGCGACACTCCAATCAACGTATCGCCGGGTTTGCCCAGCCCCTCCATGAATGCCTTGCCCAGCCCTTTGCTGGCACCGACTACCAGAATGCGCATCGCATCACTTCCCTGTGGATTTGACCGGAGTCGGCATTCTAGGAGGTTTATATTGCCTGTGCCGGCCTCTTCGCGGGCAAGCCCGCTCCCACAGGGACCGCAAATATTTCAAGGTTTGTGCAAGAGCAAATGATCAAGCAGCGATTCGGGTCTGCTCCAGCGCAGCAGCCAGCAGGGCCACTTCCTGGCACTTCCGCACAGCCACTTCCACCGGGCTTTGCGCCAGCGAGCAGGCCGGCGCCAGCCACAGCCGTTCACCCAGACGCTCATGGGCATCGTGCAGCAGGTCAAGCGTTCTTCCCAGGTCGCAAGGCGCGGCATCGCCGCCATCGACCACGCCCAGCGACAGCACCTTGTAGGCCGGCAGGCGGTCGAGAATGGCCTGGTACTGCTCAGGCGCCTGGACCAGATCGATATGCAGGCCATCGACCGGCAGGTTGGCGGCCAGGCCGAGGTTGCCATCGAGGCCACCGGCGTAGGTGGCAATCAGCTTCTTCAGCGGTGCACGTTGAAGGATGTTGTAGACGCGCTCGTAGGCGTTTTTCCAGTCCTGCGGCAGCTCGTGGGCTAGGATCGGTTCGTCGATCTGCACCCATTCAACGCCCAGCGCAGCCAAACGGTTGAGGACGTGGTCATACAGGGGCAGCAGGCGGTCGAGCAATTCCAGCTTGTCGAAGTCGGCGTTACAGGCCTGGCCCTGCCACAGGTAGGTCAATGGGCCGATCACGACTGGCTTGACTGCATGGCCCAGCGCGTTGGCTTGCAGCACTTCTTCGAACAGGGGTTCCCAGTTGAGGGCAAACGGCTGGTCATCGGTGCTCAGCGCGTACCCATGCTGGGCACAGTCGCCGACTGGCAGCAGTTCGATACCGGCGTCTTTCTGCACTTGCCAGTGGCGGGCCCGCAGTTCGCGGTCGCCGCCAATGTGTGGAAAGCCCAGGTTATGTGCCAGTGCCATGTCTCGTCCCTTCAGCGTGCTCAAATTGATGAAGGGATTTTCCGGTGGGTGGGGGTATTGAGACAAACTCATAAAATTTGAGATGAACTCAAGAATTTCTCATGATCAGCAACATGTCTCATTCAGAGCACCCTGCTGCGCACCCGGACATGACCTCGCCTGCCTTCTACCGCACAATGCCACCCTGACCACACCAGGTGCCCGGCCCCATGAGCCTGTTGAAAACCGCGCTGCGCGACCAGAACTTCGTCTGCGTCATGGAGTTCGTCCCCAAGCCTTCTGCAGAACGCTTTGCCGCCATGGAGGCGATCATGGCCCGTGCGCACCTGTGCGGCTGGCCGATGACCGTGGCTATCGGCGATCGCGTGGGCAGCCCGCTGGACATGTCGCCACTGGACGCGCTCGCTTCGTTCGGCAACCCGGTACCTGCCCTGCCGCATTTTTCCGGCAAGGACCGCGAACGCCACCACCTGCTCAGCCAACTGCAGCGTATGGACGCCGCCGGCCTCGACCAGCTGTTGCTGCTGACCGGCGACCGCCTGCCCGGCCATGAACCAGGCCAGCGCCCGGTGCGCTACCTTGAGTCGGTCGCCGCCCTGCAAATCGCCCGCCAGGCCTGCCCGCACTGGCTGCTGGGCGCGGCGCTGAACCCGTTCAAGTACCACGAGGAGGAAGGCGGCGCGCAGTATTTCAAGGCCGAGAAAAAGCTGGTAGCCGGGGCCGACTTCCTCACCCTGCAACTGGGCTTCGATGCCGCCAAGCATCAGGAAGCCATGCACTGGATGCGCCGCCAGCCCACGCCCAAGCCCATGCTGGCGTGCCTGATGAGCCTTACCCACGGGCGCGCGGCAATGCTCGATCACGTGGCCGGCGTCACCGTAACCCCGTCCATGCGTGACATGCTCGAAGCGGAGGCCGCGCAGTCCAAGGCGTTTGCACAGGCGCGCAGTGTTGACCGCCTGGCCTTGCAGATCATCGGTGTGAAGCTGATGGGCTATGCCGGTGTGCACCTATCGGGGGTTCACGAGCTAAAGCAGCTTCTGGCCCTGGAAGCCCGTATCGAGCACTGGCAAACCTTGGTCCATACATTGGAGCAGTGGACGCCCGCCTGGCAGGCCAGCTGGCAGATGCCCGGCCTGCCGGCAGTGATCTTCCATCCACCACAGGCAGGCTGGCGCCAGGGCGAATTACGGGTCGATGCCTCGTTCAAGGAAAAAGCCCGCTATCACCTGATGCATGGCATGCATTCCCTGCTGTTCAGCCGCCGCAACGGCCTGAGCAAGGCATTTGGCTGGGCAGTGCGCCAGCCGCTGTGGGCAACGCGTATTGGCGCACAAGTGCTGCACACGCTGGAGCGCAGTGTGAAGCGCCCGCTGGTGGGTTGCGATACTTGCGGCCGCTGCCGACTGGAAGACACCCTCTACATCTGCCCTGAAACCTGCCCCAAGGGCCTGGCCAACGGCCCCTGCGGCGGTACCGCGCTGAACCGCTGCGAGTTCGGCGACCGCGAGTGCATCCACAGCGTCAAGTACCGCACCGCCAAGGCAGTGCGGCAAACCGCCGTGCTGACTGACCGCCTGATCCCGTGCATCGAGGTTGAAACCCGCCACCGCAGCTCATGGCCGCAGTGGTTCCAGGCCGCAACGCCGCGCCGGCTCAGCCCGCAGCCAGCGCCTCGAAGCCAGCCCGAATCGTAGCCTCGGGCAGTTCATCGGCGATGAACACCATCACGCTCTCGCGGGTTTCACCGTCGGCCCACTCGGCGTCCCAGTCAAAGCCGTACAGTTTGAGCACGCCCTGGAACACCAGCTTGCGGTCTTCACCCGCAATGTTCAGCACGCCCTTGTAGCGCAGCAGCTGTTTGCCGTGGGTTTCCAGCAGTTCGTTCATGAAGCCGCTGAGGCGGTCGATGTCCAGCGCGGTTTCCGTGCGCAACACCAGTGTGGAAATGCGGTCCGGGGTAGCCGGTTTGAGTACAGGGCGTAGCGTTGGCTTCAGGTTCGCGCCCAGGTCGGGGTTGAGGTTGAAACCCCGCACATCCAGCAGCTCAGCCAGGTCGATGCGGCCGTGTTCGACAACACGGATGGCGGCCCGGCCATTAATGCGGGCCAAGCGTTCGCTCAGGGCCTGTACCGCAGGCGGCTCGACCAGGTCGGTCTTGCTCAGCAGCAGGCGATCGGCAAAACCCACCTGGGCCTGGGCGATGGCCTGGGTGAGGTGCAGGTCGGCATGGGCAGCATCGACCAAGGTAATGATGCCGTCGAGGATGTAGCGCTCACGCAGCTCCTCGTCGATGAAAAAGGTTTGCGCAACGGGCGCCGGGTCGGCCAGCCCCGTGCATTCGATTACCAGGCGGTCGAAGGCGATTTCACCAGCGTCCAGGCGTTCAAGCAGCAGGTACAGGGCGCGGGTGAGGTCGCCGTGGATGCTGCAGCATACGCAGCCGTTGGCCAGGGTCATCACCTGCACCGGCTCGTCGCCCAGCAACTGGCTGTCGATGCCGGCTTCGCTGAATTCGTTTTCGATCACGGCGAGCTTCAGGCCGTGCTCGGCCTTGAGCATGTGCTTGAGCAAGGTGGTCTTGCCAGCACCGAGGAAGCCTGTGAGTACGGTTACGGGAATAGGCTTCAGCACGCAGAACATCTCCTGTGCGGAAAAAACATGGGCCTGATCGCCGGCAAGCCAGCTCCCACAGGTACTGCACAGGCTTTGAGGCCTGTGGGTACCTGTGGGAGCCGGCTTGCCGGCGATCAGGCCGTGACAGGTTAACGCGTAAGGGTCAACAGCACTTGGGCCCGGACTTGCCACCGTAACGGGCTTCCTGACGTTCCCGGAAGAATTCCTCGTACGTCATGACCGGCTTGTCCGGGTGCGTCTTGTGCATGTGTTCGACATAGTTGTCGTAGTCGGGCATGCCGACCATCAGGCGGGCTGCCTGCCCCAGGTATTTTCCCAGTCGACCCAGGTCGTTGAACATGACTGCAGTCCTCTCGATTACGCGTCAGGCAACGCCTGGAACGGCGTTTCCTTGTCGGTGCGCTCCTTGCGGCCCAGGGCGGCATAGCCAACCTTGATGGCGAAGAACAGGATGCTGAACACCACCAGCAGGAACAGAATCGTCAGGCCGGCGTTGGTGTAGGCGTTGAAGATCACGTGCTGCATCTGCCCGATGTCCTTGGCCGGGGCCAGTACCTGGCCGGCGTCCAGTGCGGTGCTGTACTTCTTGGCCAGGGCCAGGAAGCCAACGGCCGGGTTCGGGTCGAACAGCTTGATCAGGCCAGCAGCCGTGGTGCAGATCAGCAGCCAGACGGCCGGCAGCAAGGTGACCCAGATGTAGCGCTGACGCTTCATCTTGATGAGCACCACGGTACCGAGCATCAAGGCAATACCGGCGAGCATCTGGTTGGAAATACCGAACAGCGGCCACAGGGTGTTGATGCCGCCCAGCGGGTCGATCACGCCCTGGTACAGCAGATAGCCCCAGAGTGCCACGCAACCAGCGGTGGCGAGCAGGTTGGCGCCCCACGATTCGGTGCGTTTGAGCGCCGGCACGAAGCTGCCCAGCAGGTCCTGCAGCATGAAGCGACCGGCACGGGTACCGGCATCCACCGCGGTGAGGATGAACAACGCCTCGAACAGGATCGCGAAGTGGTACCAGAAGGCCATGGTGTTCTCACCTGGCAACACCTGGTGCAGGATCTGCGCGATACCGACCGCCAGGGTCGGCGCACCACCGGCACGGGCCAGGATGGTGTGCTCGCCAATGTCACGGGCCACGGCTTCAAGCTGCTCAGGCGTAATCAGGAAGCCCCAGTTGCTGACCGTCTGCGCCACCGATGCCACGTCTGCACCGACCACGGCGGCCGGGCTGTTCATGGCGAAATACACGCCCGGCTCGATCACCGAAGCGGCGACCATGGCCATGATGGCAACGAACGACTCCATCAGCATGCCGCCGTAACCGATGTAGCGGGCGTTGGTTTCGTTGTCCAGCAGCTTGGGCGTGGTCCCCGAAGAGATCAGCGCGTGGAAGCCGGACACCGCACCACAGGCAATGGTGATGAACAGGAACGGGAACAGGGTGCCCTTCCACACTGGGCCAGTACCGTCGGTGAACTGGGTCAGCGCCGGCATTTTCAGCTCGGGCGCGATGATCAGGATACCGATGGCCAGGCCAACGATGGTACCGATCTTGAGGAAGGTCGACAGGTAGTCACGCGGCGCCAGCACCAGCCACACGGGCAGCACGGCAGCGACGAAGCCATAGCCCACCAGCATCCAGGTGATCTGCACGCCCGTGAAGGTAAACGCCGGGCCCCAGACAGGGTCCGCAGCGATCACGCCACCCAGCCAGATCGACGCCAGCAGCAATACCACGCCCACGACCGAGATCTCGCCAATGCGGCCCGGGCGGATGTAGCGCATGTAGATGCCCATGAACATCGCGATCGGGATGGTCGCCATCACCGTGAACATACCCCATGGGCTCTCGGCCAGGGCCTTGACCACGATCAGCGCCAGCACCGCAAGGATGATGATCATGATCAGGAAGCAGCCGAACAAGGCGATGGTGCCCGGAATGCGGCCCATCTCCTCACGCACCATGTCGCCCAGCGAGCGGCCGTTGCGGCGGGTGGACAGGAACAGGACCATGAAGTCCTGTACCGCACCGGCCAGCACCACGCCGGCAATCAGCCACAGCGTGCCGGGCAGGTAGCCCATTTGTGCTGCCAGTACCGGGCCCACCAGAGGGCCTGCGCCAGCGATGGCCGCGAAGTGGTGGCCGAACAGAATGTGTTTGTTGGTCGGGACGTAGTCCAGGCCGTCGTTGTTGAGCACCGCCGGCGTGGCCCGCCGCGGGTCGAGTTGCATCACCTTGGTGGCGATGAACAGGCTGTAGTAGCGGTAGGCGACCAGGTAGATGGCCACTGCCGCAACCACGATCCACAAGGCGTTGATCGCCTCACCGCGACGCAGGGCAACCACACCCAGCGCGCAGGCCCCTATGACTGCCAGCGCCAGCCACGGAATGTGGCGTAGCAGGCTATTATTGTTGTTCATGGTTAGCTTCCAGCTGGTGGATTGGAAAGACCGCCCACCGAGTCTAGGGCCAGTCATCGCGCATTGCCATACTTGCTTTGGTCTAGAGCCTCTGCGGCCAGATTGCGGTACCTGATGCACATACCACTCTAACTATAGTCAGGATGTCACCTTAGGACCTATCAGAGGATCTATCCCATGAGCGATCACGACGAACGCCGCCGTTTCCAGCGTATCCCGTTCGACGCCCCGACCAGGCTGTGCCAGGGCGAACGTTGCTGGGAAGTGAAACTGCTCGACCTTTCCCTCAAAGGCCTGCTGGTCGAATGCCCGAAACCCTGGGATGCCGACCTGACCCAGGATTTCGAGGCCTACATCCTGCTCAACGATGGGGAGACCGAGGTGCAGATGCAGGTCGAACTGCGCCACGAAGAACCGGAGTGCCTGGGCTTCATCTGCCTGTACATCGACATCGATTCGATGAGCCATTTGCACCGTCTTGTGGAATTGAACGTGGCCGACAGCACCGAAATGATGCGTGAGCTGCGCGAACTCATCGAATAATGAAATCTCTTAGCTAGCTAATAGCCTCCCCGCATTGTGTTTCCTGTCTACCCAGACAGCTTTAAGCCTGGGTAGCAGCGCTTTGTACACACCTCTCTAGAACAGCTTTTGACGACTTGGTACGCCTTCTGCATTGGGTTTTCGCACATCCGGCGAGCCCCCTTGTGCGCGCTCCGATCAAAATATTGTATACAATTCTTGTGGCAATAAATTGTAGGAACTGTCTACAGTAGCGACACAACAATAAACAGAGAGCCTGCTCCATGACTACGTCCCCTAGCACGTCTCCCGCCAAGCGCCCCGAGGATGAAAACCTCGGCCTTGGTGCCAACCTGGCCTATGGTCTGCAGCATGTGTTGACCATGTACGGGGGGATCGTCGCGGTACCCCTGATCCTGGGGCAGGCCGCCGGCCTGAACGGCGCCGAAATCGGCATGTTGATTGCCGCATCGCTGTTTGCCGGTGGCCTGGCCACGTTGCTGCAAACCCTCGGCCTGCCGTTCTTCGGCTGCCAGTTGCCGCTGGTGCAGGGCGTGTCGTTTGCCGGTGTGGCAACCATGGGTGCAATCCTCAGCAGCGAGGGTGGCGGTGGCCTGCCCGGGGTGCTCGGCGCCGTCATGGCAGCATCGCTGATCGGTTTCCTGATTACCCCGGTGTTCTCGCGCATCACCAAGTTCTTCCCGCCGCTGGTGACCGGCATCGTCATTACCACCATCGGTCTGACCCTGATGCCGGTGGCCGCACGCTGGGTGATGGGCGGCAACAGCGCCTCGCCAGAGTTCGGCAGCATGGCCAACATCGGCCTGGCCGCGCTGACTTTCGCCATCGTGCTGCTGCTCAGCAAGCTGGGGAGCGCGACCATCTCGCGCCTGTCGATCCTGCTGGCCATGGTGGTCGGCACACTGATCGCCTGGGCGTTGGGCATGACCGACTTCAGCAAGGTCACCGAAGGCCCGATGTTCGCCTTCCCCACGCCGTTCCACTTTGGCATGCCGGAATTCCACATCGCCGCCATCCTGTCGATGTGCATCGTGATCATGGTGACCCTGGTGGAAACCTCGGCCGACATCCTCGCCGTAGGTGAGATCATCGACACCAAGGTCGACTCCAAGCGCTTGGGCAACGGCCTGCGCGCCGACATGGCATCGAGCATCCTGGCGCCGATCTTCGGCTCGTTCACCCAAAGCGCGTTTGCCCAGAACGTTGGCCTGGTGGCCGTGACCGGGGTCAAGAGCCGTTACGTCGTGGCTACCGGTGGCGTGATCCTGGTGGTGCTCGGACTGCTGCCAGTGATGGGCCGGGTGATCGCCGCCGTGCCTACCCCGGTACTGGGCGGCGCAGGCATCGTGCTGTTCGGCACCGTGGCGGCAAGCGGTATCCGCACCCTGTCCAAGGTCAGCTACAAGAACAACGTCAACCTGATCATCGTCGCGGCCTCGCTTGGCTTTGGCATGATCCCGATTGCCGCGCCAACCTTCTACCACCACTTCCCGAACTGGTTCGAGACCATCTTCCACTCGGGCATCAGCTCGGCGGCGATCATGGCCATCCTGCTGAACCTGATCTTCAACCACTTCACCACCGGCAACTCGGAAAACCAGTCGGTGTTTGCTGCAGCGTATGAGCGCACGATCCAGTATTCGGATATTTCGGCGCTACGTGATGGCGACTACTTCAAGGATGGCAAGCTGTTCGATTCAGAAGGCAACGAAGTGCCGATGCTGGAACTGGACGAGCATGGTAATGAAACGGTCAGGCGCACGCCGGTGGCCGAGCATTGACCGCTGACTGAGCGGTGAGGTGGGTTGGGGGCTGACGCGCATCGTCGGCCCCTTTTCTTTTGCCTGTACCGGCCCTTTCGCGGGCTTGCCCGCTCCCACAGGTAAAGCGCCACATTCACGGCTGGCGCTGTACCTGTGGGAGCGGGCAAGCCCGCGAAAAGGCCAGCACAGGCTACGAATTACTCGAACAATGCATCCAGGGCCTGCTCCAACCGGGTCACCGCAATCACCTGCAACCCCGCTGGCGACTCTTTCGGCGCATTGCCCTTGGGCACGATGGCCCGCTTGAAGCCGTGCTTGGCCGCCTCCTTCAAGCGCTCCTGCCCGCTAGGCACCGGCCGCACCTCACCCGACAGGCCAATCTCGCCAAACACCAGCAGGCCATGGGCCAGCGGCCGGTTACGCAAGCTCGACATCACCGCCGCCAGCAGCGCCAGGTCCGAGGCCGTTTCCAGCACCTTCACCCCGCCCACCACGTTGAGGAACACGTCCTGGTCATGAGTGGGGATACCGCCATGGCGATGCAACACTGCCAGCAACATGGCCAGGCGGTTCTGGTCCAGGCCCAGGGTTACCCGGCGCGGGTTGGCCAGGTGGCTGTCGTCGACCAGCGCCTGCACCTCGACCAGCATCGGCCGGGTACCCTCCCAGGTCGCCATCACCACACTGCCCGGCACTTCTTCCTGGGTACGGTTGAGGAAGATTGCCGACGGGTTGGACACCTCTTTCAGGCCGCGGTCGGTCATGCCAAACACGCCCAGTTCGTTGACCGCGCCAAAACGGTTTTTCACTGCCCGCAGCAAACGCAGGCGGCCGTCGGACTCACCTTCGAAATACAACACGGTATCGACCATGTGCTCCAGTACCCGCGGGCCGGCCAGCGAGCCTTCCTTGGTCACATGGCCAACCAGGAAAATGGCCGTACCGCTCTGCTTGGCGTAGCGCACCAGCAAGGCCGTGCTCTCGCGCACCTGGGCCACGCCGCCGGGTGCCGACTGCAACTGCTCGGTGAAAATTGTCTGGATCGAGTCGATCACCATTACCCGCGGTTTCTCGACACGAGCGGTGGCAATGATGGTTTCGATGCAGGTTTCGGTCATCACCTTCAGCTGGTCCTGGGGCAAGCCCAGGCGCCGGGAACGCATGGCCACCTGCTGCTGCGATTCCTCGCCGGTGACATACAGCGCCGGCATGCCCACGGCGATGTTGCACAACGTCTGCAGCAGGATGGTCGACTTGCCGATACCGGGGTCGCCACCAATCAGTACCACCGAGCCATCCACCAGGCCACCGCCCAGCACGCGGTCCAGTTCGGTGCTGCTGGTGGTAAAGCGCGGGATCTCTTCGACGCTGACTTCGGCGAGGGTCTTGATTTGTGCCTGTTGCCCGGTCCAGCCGGCACGGCCGCTGCTGGGGGCTGCCGCACCACCGCTTTCGATCATGGTTTCGACCAGGGTGTTCCAGGCCCCGCATTCGCCGCACTGGCCTGCCCATTTGGGGAAGGTCGCGCCGCACTCGGTGCAGCCATACAAGCGCTTGGCCTTGGCCATGGGTGGGTCTCCTGGAAAAAACCGCCATGATAGCCGAGCAGGACGTGCCTCGAACGCCTCGGGATGCGACAAAACTATTCGTTCTAACCGCAGTCACTACCCCTGAACACCACGCATGAAGCGTTTTAGTGGCTTACACTGCGTTAACCTTACCTTTTGTTACAAGGAACCAGACATGGGCATGATCAGTGAATTCAAGGCCTTCGCGGTCAAAGGCAATGTTGTCGACATGGCGGTGGGTATCATCATCGGCGCAGCCTTCGGCAAGATCGTCTCGTCCTTCGTTGGAGACGTGGTCATGCCGCCACTGGGCCTGTTGATCGGGGGGGTGGACTTCAGCGACCTGGCGGTTACCCTGAAGGCTGCCGAAGGGGACGTACCGGCGGTGGTGCTGGCGTATGGCAAGTTCATCCAGACGGTGATCGACTTCCTGATCGTGGCCTTTGCCATTTTCATGGGGGTGAAAGCAATCAACCGACTGAAGCGTGAAGAAGCCGTGGCGCCAACTGTACCGCCTGTGCCTTCGGCGGAAGAGACCCTGCTGACCGAGATTCGCGACTTGCTGAAAACGCAGAACCAGAATCGCCTGCCTTGAGATAGCTGGGGGCGCTGTGCGCCCCTATCGCGACGCAAGGCCGCTCCTACAGGGAATCGCGTTCTCTTGTAGGAGCGGCCTTGTGTCGCGATGGGCCGCGAAGCGGCCCCAATTACCAGTAGTTCTCGACCGCGACCTGCCCGGGCCGCTTGCTCAGGCTCAGTTGCAGGTCACGCGCCTTCAGCACCTTGCGTGTCTCGTCGATCATCTCCGGGTTACCGCACAGCATTACCCGCGAATGCTCCGGCGACAGCTCCAGCCCGGCAGCTTTCTCCAGCTCGCCATTCTCGATCAGCGTGGTAATACGCTGGTTCAACGCACCCGGGTGCTGCTCGCGGGTCACCACAGGAATGAACTGCAACTTGCCAGCAAACTCGGCCAGGTAGTCGCGCTGCTCCAGCCCGGCGATTTCATCCACATAAGCCAGCTCTTTCGCTTCGCGTACCGAGTACACCAGCTTGATGCTGTCAAAACGCTCCCATGCCTCGAAGTCTTGCAGGATCGACATAAATGGCGCGATGCCAGTACCGGTCGCCAGTAACCACAAGTCACGGCCACCAACAAAGCGGTCGAGGGTGAGGAAGCCAAACGCCTGGCGGTCGATCAACAGGGTGTCCCCTGCACCCAGCCGGCTCAGTTCACTGGTGAATTCGCCACCCGGCACCACGATGGAGAAGAAGTCGAGGTGTTCGTCATGGGGGGCACTGACCATGGAATAGGCGCGCCACACCACGCTGCCATCGGCCTTGGTCACCCCCAGGCGGGCGAACTGGCCGGAACGGAAGCGGAAACCCGCATCGCGCGTAACCCGCAGGCTGAAGAGGTTCGGCGTGAGCGGCTGAACATCGAGCAGGGTCTGGCGGGTGAACTTTTCGGCGCTAGCGGTCATATCGGGCTCCAGGTTTGACGTGCGCACAGTGTCGCGCAAAGTGGCCCGGATAAAAACCACTGCTTTGTAGGGCCTCATCGACGGTGATCGTGCCGAAGTTGCAGAAAAACCTGAGCGCTATAACAAAAAAATCCCAACGCCATGGTAGGACTTTTCCTACACTGACCCGGGTATCCAAATAGATTGGATCCGGCGCCCACGAGGAGTGTTTCAGATGCTTCACTGGAATCCCGAACATCTTCAGACGTTCGTCAACGAACGCAGCCCACGGAAGCTGTTCGACATTGCGGTACATCTGGCACAAGACCTGGGCATGGATTATCTCGGGCTGAAAATACGCATCCAGATCGCCACCCAGACACCCAAGGTGTACCTCTACAGCAACTACCCGGATGAGTGGATCGAGCGCTACCAGCGTGACGAGTTCTACAAGCAGGACCCGGCTGCCAACGTCAGCCACAGCTCGACCATGCCGGTGCTGTGGACAGACGAACTGTACCGTGAAGCCCCGCATTTTCGTGAAGCGGCCTGCCAGCACGGTTTGCGCCATGGCTGGACACAATCGCTGCACGACCTGCAGCACAATGAAAGCCAGATCAGCGTTGCCCGGCCTGCCGGCAACATCGACATAGCCGAGCTCTACGACAAGGCCGGTAGCGTTCAGTGGTTGTGCCATACCCTGCATGCGGTGCTCGGCGAACACCACCTGAACGCACTGTGCCCGCCGCAACCAAAAATGAGCGAGCGTGAACTGGAAGTGCTGAAGTGGTCGGCCGCCGGCAAGACCGCCGCCGATGTGGCCTGCATTCTCTCGCTGTCGCAAAGCACGGTGAACTTCCATATCCGCAGCGTCATCACCAAGACCAACGCTGCCAACAAGGCCGGCGCCATCGCCATCGCTGCCTTGCGCGGCTGGATCTGACCGGCAAACCTGCGACCTTGGGCAAAGCCCTGTAGAATCGCCCGGCAAAGCCCGGGGCGAACCGCAACGGGCAGTTTCATACCCGAGCCAGACGCCATGCCCCTGTTGACCACCCCCTACGCCGAACTCGAACTGATCCGCCAGCCGGAGCAGGCCAACGACCCGCTGCAGGCTTTCGATGCCGCCGACGAGTACCTGCTTGCGCAGTTGCACGAACAGGCGCCCGACAGCCACTGCCGGGTGCTGGTGCTCAATGACAGCTTCGGCGCCCTGGCCGCCAGCCTGGCGGGCCAGTTGCAGGTGGTCAGCAGCGGCGATTCGCACCTGGCACACCTGGCTCTGGAAAAAAACCTGGCACGCAATGGCTTGCCGTTCGACAGCGTGCCCTTTGTGCCGGCAAGCGAACACTGGCAGGGCCCGTTCGACCGGGTACTGGTACGCGTGCCAAAAACCCTGGCGCTGCTCGAAGAGCAACTGATCCGTTTGCAGGGCCACCTGGCGCCGGGTGCACAGGTGATTGCCGGGGCAATGATCAAGCACCTCCCGCGGGCGGCCGGCGACCTGATGGAAAAGTACATCGGCCCGGTCCAGGCCTCTCTGGCGCAGAAAAAGGCGCGCCTGCTGACGGCAACGGTGGCAGAACGGCCAGCCGCCCGCTCGCCCTACCCTAGCCGCTACCAACTGGACGCGCCGGCGCTGGAGCTGGTCAACCACGCCAACGTGTTCTGCCGTGAAGGCCTGGATATCGGCACGCGTGCGTTCCTGCCGCACCTGCCACGTGACCTGGGCCGCGCGCGGGTCGCAGACCTGGGTTGTGGTAACGGCGTGCTGGCGATTGCCAGTGCATTGGCCAATCCCGATGCCGAATACACGTTGGTCGACGAGTCGTACATGGCGGTGCAATCGGCACGGGAGAACTGGCAGGCCGCACTGGGCGGGCGCCCGGCGACCTTCATCGCGGCCGATGGGTTGGCCGGGGTGGAGAAGCAGTCGCTGGACGTGGTGCTGTGCAACCCACCGTTCCATCAGCAGCAGGTGGTAGGCGATTTCCTGGCCTGGCGCATGTTCCAGCAGGCGCGCGAAGCGCTGGTGGTGGGTGGGGCGCTGTATATCGTGGGGAACCGCCACCTGGGCTATCACAGCAAGCTGGCGCGGTTGTTCCGGGGGGTGGAGCAGGTGGCGGCGACGCCCAAATTCGTCATCCTGAAAGCCCGCAAATAGGCTTTTGGGGCTGCTTTGCAGCCCATCGCGACACAAGGCCGCTCCTACAGGGGATGCGACAACCTGAGTGATCGCGATCATCTGTAGGAGCGGCCTTGTGTCGCGATAGGGGCGCAAAGCGCCCCCATCCATTCAATGGGTGGTCAGGCCCGCTGCCCCCATGAACAGGCGCATCACCCAGGCCGCCACACCCAGCGCCGCCACGCTCATCGCCCAGATCAGCACCAGCCAACCCAGCCGCTGCCACAGCGGTTTCTTCTCTTCAAAACCATGCTTGCCAGTCATCATGCGGCGCTCCTAGTGATAGCCGTCTTCATGGGTCACCTTGCCGCGGAACACGTAGTAGCTCCAGAAGGTGTACATGAGGATGAACGGCAGGATGAACAGTGTGCCCACCAGCATGAAGCCCTGGCTTTGCGGTGGCGCGGCGGCATCCCAGATCGAGATCGACGGCGGGATAATGTTCGGCCACAGGCTGATACCCAGGCCGCTGTAGCCGAGGAAGATCAGCACCAGGGTCAGCAGGAACGGCGTGTAGTGCGCATTGCGCGCCACCGCCTTGAGCAACCCGTAGAAGGTTACCAGCACCAGCAGCGGTACCGGCATGAACCAGATCAGGTTAGGCATGCTGAACCAGCGGTCGGCGATCTGTGGATAAGCAATGGGTGTCCACAGGCTGACGATACCGATCACCACCAGCAGCACCAGCGCCAACGGTCGGGCCATGTCGTGCATCTTCTGTTGCAGTGACCCTTCGGTCTTCATGATCAGCCAGGTGCAGCCCAAAAGGGTGTAGGCAACGATCAGGCCCAGGCCGCAGAACAGGCTGAACGGGGTAAGCCAGTCGAGGGTGCCACCGGCAAAATGGCGGTCGACCACCTTGAACCCTTCAAGGAAGGCGCCCAACGCCACGCCCTGGAAGAAGGTGGCAACCAGCGACCCCCAGATGAATGCCTTGTCCCAGATATGCCGCTTGTCGGCCGTGGCCTTGAAGCGGAACTCGAACGCCACGCCGCGGAAGATCAGGCCGATCAGCATGAGGATCAGTGGCAGGTACAGCGCTTCGAGGATCACTGCATAGGCCATCGGGAACGCCCCGAACAACCCGGCACCGCCCAGGATCAGCCAGGTTTCATTGCCGTCCCACACCGGGGCGACGGTGTTCATCATCACATCCCGGTCCTGCTCGCCCTTGACGAAGGGGAAGAGCATGCCGATACCCAGGTCGAAACCGTCCATCACCACGTACATCATGACGCCGAAGATGATGATCACGGCCCAGATCAGCGGAAGGTCGATACCCATGGCTCAGTCCTCCTTGCTCAGGCTGGCAGTCTTGGCCTCATGGCCATCATCGGCGGCAGACAGCGGCCGCGCCGGCGTACGTTGCTGGCCAGGGCCGCCCGGTGTGTGCTCGTCGCCTTCGCCGGTCTGTGGCCCTTTGCGCACCAGGCGCATCATGTAGCCAAGGCCGGTGCCGAACAGGGCAAAGTACACCACCACGAACGCCACCAGGGTGAAGCCAAGCTGTGCATAACTGTGGTTGGACACACCGTCCGCCGTGCGCATCAGGCCATACACCACCCAGGGCTGGCGGCCGATCTCGGTGGTGAACCAGCCGGCCAGCAAGGCGATCAGCCCGGAAGGCCCCATCCACAGCGCCAGGTACAGGAACGGGCGCGAGGTGTAGAGCGTGCCCCGCTTGCGCAGCCACAGGCTCCACAGGCCCACGAAGATCATCAGCAAGCCAAGCCCGACCATGATGCGGAACGACCAGAAGACAATGGTCGAGTTGGGCCGGTCCTCGGGCGGGAACTCCTTCATTGCCGGCACTTGCTTATCCAGGCTGTGGGTCAGGATCAGGCTGCCCAGCGCCGGGATTTCAAGCTTGAAGTGGGTCGTTTCGGCCTTCATGTCGGGGATGCCGAACAGAATCAACGGGGTCGGTTCGCCGGGCACGTTCTCCCAGTGGCCTTCAATGGCAGCGATTTTCACCGGCTGGTGCTTGAGCGTGTTGAGGCCGTGGAAGTCACCGATCACCGCCTGGATCGGGGCCACGATCAATGCCATCCACATGGCCATCGACAGCATCTTGCGCACCGCCGGGTTATCGCGCCCGCGCAGCAAGTGCCAGGCAGCCGAAGCACCGACGAAGAACGCCGTGGAAACGAACGCGGCCGTGGCCATGTGCATCAGCCGGTAGGGGAACGAGGGGTTGAACACCACCGCAAACCAGTCCACTGGCACCACACGGCCATCGATGATCTCGTGGCCCTGGGGCGTCTGCATCCAGCTGTTGGAAGCGAGAATCCAGAAGGTCGAGACCAGGGTACCCAGCGCCACCATGCAGGTGGAAAAGAAATGCAAGCCACGGCCCACACGGTTCCAGCCGAACAGCATGACGCCGAGGAAGCCGGCTTCGAGGAAGAAGGCGGTCAGCACCTCGTAGGTCAGCAACGGCCCGGTTACGGCGCCCGCGAACTCGGAGAAGCGGCTCCAGTTGGTACCGAACTGGTAGGCCATGACCAGGCCCGAGACCACGCCCATGCCGAAGTTGACGGCGAAGATTTTCGACCAGAAATGATAGAGGTCACGGTAGACCTGGTTGTGGGTCCGCAGCCAGAGGCCTTCGAGGACTGCCAGGTAGCTCGCCAGGCCAATGGTGATGGCCGGGAACAGGATGTGGAACGACACGGTAAAGGCAAACTGCATTCGGGCGAGCTCTAAGGCCTCTATTCCGAACATGGTGCTTCCTCTTCAGATAATCCGGCGTCCGGGCTTGTGGCCCCGTCGCCCACTGCCCCCACTTGGTCGAGTACGGCGCGTTGGAATTGTTCTGTTCGATCGCAGGGATTCCGGCCCAGAGGGCCAATTCGTTGAATCTGGAACGATTGATCCAAGTCAACGAATGCTAGGAAGCATAGTCCCGAATGGCCCGGCAAGCCGTGTGGTTGATTGCCGCGTGACCGGTTGCCCCACCCTCTTTCACAACGCGTGGAAAAGTGCCGACATGGGCAAACAGTAACCGTTTGTTACAAACAGATGATACGCTGCGCAACCCCTCTACTGCGCCGAGGCCCTTGGTTTCCGATGTCTGATTCCGCACCGCAGTTGTTGCGTCACCACCGCCCTTTCCTGGCCTTCTGGCTGGCCCGTGTATTCACCGCCAGCGGCTTCCAGATGCTCACCGTAGCCATTGGCTGGCACCTCTACCAGTTAACCGGCAATGTGCTGGACCTGGGCCTGGTCGGCCTGGTCGAGTTCGCCCCGCGGGTGCTGTTCATGCTGCACACCGGGCATGTGGCCGACCGCTATGACCGGCGCAAGGTCGCTGCCCTGTGCCAGAGCCTGCAAGGGTTGATTGCCCTGGCGCTGGCAGTGGGCAGTGCCACCGACAACGTCACCCGCGAATTGATTTTCGCCCTGGCCTTCCTGCTGGGCGCCACGCGCTCGTTTGAAATGCCGGCAACCCAGGCGCTACTGCCCAACGTAGTACCACCTGGCCTGTTCCCAAGGGCAGTGGCGGCTTCGGCATCGGCCACCCAATCGGCGACCATCGTGGCGCCAGCGGTGGGCGGTTTCCTGTATGCCTTCGGCAGCATCTGGGTATATGGCCCCACCGTGGCCCTGTACGCCATCGCCTGCGTGCTCACCCTGAGCCTGCAGGCACGCGGCCAGGTCGTGCAGCGCGGGCGTGCCAGCATCGAATCACTGCTGGCCGGCATTCGCTTCATCCGCAGCCGGCCTGACATTCTCGGCGCCATTTCGCTGGACCTGTTCGCCGTACTGCTGGGTGGGGCTACCGCGCTGCTGCCGGTGTTCGCCAAGGACATCCTGCTGACCGGCCCGATGGGCCTGGGCCTGCTGCGCTCGGCGCCAGCGGTGGGGGCATTGCTGATGTCGCTGTGGCTGGCGCGCTTCCCGTTCGAGCGGAACGTGGGGCGCACCATGTTCACCGCGGTGGGCGTGTTCGGCGTGGCGACCATTGCCTTTGGCCTGTCAACCTCGTTCTGGTTCTCGCTGGCGGTGCTGGTGGTGCTGGGCGCGGCCGACATGATCAGCATGGTGATTCGCAGTTCGTTCGTGCAGCTGGAAACCCCGGATGAAATGCGCGGGCGGGTGAGCGCGGTGAACGGCTTGTTCATCGGTGCCTCAAACCAGCTCGGTGAGTTCGAGTCTGGGGTGACGGCGCACTGGTTTGGCACAGTGCCAGCGGTGGTGATGGGAGGAGTAGGCACGCTGGTGGTGACCGGGGTGTGGATAAAAATGTTCCCGACACTGGCCAGGCGGGACCGGTTGCACAATGGTTGAGGGATAGCCTGTACCGGCCCTTTCGCGGGCACGCCCGCTCCCACAGGGACCGCGCCACATTCCGGCCCTGCGCTGTACCTGTGGGAGCGGGCGCGCCCGCGAAGGGGCCGGTACAGGCTACAGATAACCCATTCCCCAACGGCCATAGGCCCCCGCCAAGCATGCTGGTATGATGCGCGGCTTTTTTCCTCCCCACACAAAACCACGGCAACCGGTACGGTCTGTGCTTTGCTGATGGGGTCGATACATTCATGGCGCCGGGGGCGCCTTGGGGAGCGGGCATGCTGGAAAGGCTGTTTCAACTAAAAGCACACAACACCAATGTGCGCACCGAGATTCTCGCGGGCGTCACCACCTTCCTGGCCATGGCCTACATCCTGTTCGTCAACCCGAGCATCCTCGGCGAGACCGGCATGGACAAGGGGGCGATCTTCGTCGCCACCTGCCTGGCGGCAGCCATCGGCTCCACCACCATGGGCCTGATCGCCAACTACCCGATCGCCCTGGCGCCGGGCATGGGCCTGAACGCGTTCTTCACCTACACCGTGGTGCTGCACATGGGCCACACCTGGCAAGTGGCGCTGGGTGCGGTGTTCCTGTCGGCGGTGATGTTCTTCCTGCTGTCGATCTTCCGCATCCGCGAATGGATCGTGAACAGCATTCCACTGCCACTGCGGTCGGCGATTGCTGCGGGTATCGGCCTGTTCCTGGCGCTGATCGCCCTGCACAACGCCGGCATCGTCGTCGATAACCCGGCTACCCTGGTGGGCCTGGGCGACCTCAAGCAACCGGCGCCGATCCTCGCAACCCTGGGCTTCTTCCTGATCGTGGGCCTGGAGTCGCTGAAAGTGCGCGGCGCCGTGCTGATCGGCATCCTGGCGGTGACCATTGCCTCGATCGTGATGGGCGTGACGCCGTTCGGCGGCATCGTCTCCATGCCGCCGTCGCTGGCGCCGACCTTCCTGCAACTGGACATTGCCGGCGCACTGGACGTAGGCCTGGTCAGCGTGATCTTCGCCTTCCTGTTCGTCGACCTGTTCGACAACTCCGGCACCCTGATCGGCGTAGCCAAGCGCGCCGGCCTGATGGGCAAGGATGGGCACATGCCGAAGATGGGCCGCGCCCTGATTGCCGACAGCACCGCCGCCATGGCCGGTTCGCTGCTGGGTACTTCCACCACCACCAGCTACATCGAATCCGCAGCAGGCGTGAGCGCCGGTGGCCGCACCGGCCTGACCGCCATCGTGGTTGCCGTATTGTTCCTGCTGGCGCTGTTCTTCGCCCCGCTGGCCGGTAGCGTGCCGGCGTTCGCCACCGCGCCGGCACTGCTGTTCGTCGCTGTGCTGATGGCTTCGGGCCTGGCAGAAATAAACTGGGACGACGTCACCGAAGCCGCGCCGGTGGTAGTGACCGCCCTGGCCATGCCGCTGACCTACTCGATCGCCAACGGCATCGCCTTCGGCTTCATTTCCTGGACCGCCGTCAAGCTGATCTCTGGCCGCCACCGCGACCTGAACCCGGCCCTGGTGATCCTTTCCATCCTGTTCGTCATCAAGCTGGGCTGGTTCAACGCATGAGTGCTGCTTTCGACCCCTCCTCCTACGCCACCCAGCTGGATGCCAAGGTGGCGCGGCTGCGCGAGCTACTGGCGCCCTTCGGCGCGCCGGAGCCGGCTGTTTTCGACTCGCCGCGCGAGCATTACCGCCTGCGCGCCGAGTTCCGCCTGTGGCGCGAAGGCGGCCAGCGCCACTACGCCATGTTCGCCCCGGGCGAGAAGCACAAGGCAATCCTGATTGAGGATTTCCCCATTGCCAGCCAGCGCATCAATGCGCTGATGCCGCGCCTGAAGGCGGCCTGGCAGGCCAGCGAGGAACTGGGCAACCGCCTGTTCCAGGTGGAGTTCCTGACCACCCTGGCCGGCGATGCCATGATCACCATGTGCTACCACCGCCCGTTGGACGAGGCCTGGGAAGTGGCCGCGCGGCAACTGGCCGAAGAACTGGGCGTGAGCGTGATTGGGCGCTCCAAAGGCAAGCGCTTGGTGATCGGCCGCGACTATGCGCTGGAAAAGCTCGACGTGGCGGGCCGCGTGTTCAGCTATCGCCAGCCGGAAGGCGCGTTCACCCAGCCTAACGGCGCAGTGAACCAGAAGATGCTGAGCTGGGCCTTCGAGGCAATTGGCGAGCGTGAGGACGATTTGCTGGAGCTGTACTGCGGCAACGGCAACTTCACCCTGCCGCTGGCCACCCGCGTGCGCCAGGTGCTGGCGACCGAAATCAGCAAGACCTCGGTCAACGCCGCGCTGAGCAACCTCGACGAGAACGCTGTGGATAACGTGCGTTTGGTGCGCTTGTCGGCGGAAGAGCTGACCCAGGCGCTGAATGAGGTGCGGCCGTTCCGTCGCCTGGAAGGCATCGACCTGAAAAGCTACGACTTCGGCACGGTGTTCGTCGACCCGCCGCGCGCGGGGATGGACCAGGATACCTGCGAGCTGACCCGGCGGTTCGAGCGGATCCTGTACATCTCGTGCAACCCGGAAACGCTGGCGGCGAACATTGCCCAGTTGCAGGACACCCACCGCATCGAGCGGTGTGCGTTGTTTGACCAGTTCCCGTATACCCACCATATGGAAAGTGGGGTGCTGCTGGTTCGGCGCTGACTGTTGGATTGCCGGGGCCGCTTTGCGGCCCTTTCGCGACACAAGGCCGCTCCTACAGGGGTACGCGATTCCCTGTAGGAGCGGCCTTGTGTCGCGAAAGGGCTGCAAAGCAGCCCCCAGCATTTACTCAGAAGTCGAAGAAAACTGTCTCCCCTTCCCCCTGAATACGGATATCAAAGCGATATGCCGTCTTCCCGTCCACCTCGCAACGCTTGGCAATCAGCGTCTCTCGGCGCTGCGGCTGCTCGATCAGGTTGAGCACCGGGCACTTGGCGTTGGCCGGGCCTTCGTCATCGAAGTACAGGCGCGTGTGCAGGTGAATATTGATGCCTCGGGCAAACAGGCTGATGTTGATGTGCGGCGCCATCGGCACACCCGCAGCGTTGTTCACAACGCCCGGCTTGACCGTGTGCAGCGTCCACTCGCCTGCGTCGAAAGTGGTTGCGGTACGGCCAAAGCTGTTGAAGGCGTTTTCCAGGTTGTAGGCATCCTGGTACTCGCCATTGGCGTCTGCCTGCCACACTTCCAGGAACGAGTCGCGCACCAGGTGGCCGTTACCGTCATACACCTGGCCGATCAGCAGAATGTGCTCGCCCGGCGCATCAGGCTTGGCCAGGCGGTTCCAGATTTCCTGGTCACGGGTCGGGTTGCCGGCCGCTTCCAGGGCCAGGCCGATATGCACGTAGGGGCCGGCGGTCTGCGAAGGGGTTTCCGGCAGCAGTTCGATTGGCATGGCGGTGTCCTCAGCAGTTTTCGAAGTGGGTCTTGCGCTGGCCGCGCAGCACGATGTCGAAGCGGTAGGCCAGGCAGTCCATCGGGTTGGCGTTGCTCATGTCGAGCTTGGCGATCAACTGCTGTACAGCTTCCGGGTTGGCGATCGACTTGACGATCGGGCACATCGGGATCAGCGGGTCACCTTCGAAGTACAGCTGGGTGATCAGCTTGGTGGCGATCGACGGGCCGCTGATGCCGAAGTGGATGTGCGCCGGGCGCCAGTCGTTCGGGCCGTTGCGCCATGGGTACGGGCCCGGCTTGATGGTGCGGAAGCTGTAGTAGCCGTCACTGTCGGTCAGCCAGCGGCCGACACCACCGAAGTTAGGGTCCAACGGTGCCAGGTAGCGGTCGTTCTTGTGGCGGTAGCGGCCGCCGGCGTTGGCTTGCCACATCTCCACCAGGGTGTTCGGCACAGGCTTGCCGTACTGGTCGACGACGCGGCCGGCAACGATGATGCGCTCGCCGATCGGCAAGCCACCATTGTTGAAGTTCAGCAGCAGGTCATGGTCGTGGGCACCGAAGCCCAGGTGGGAAAAGTTCGGACCAGTGGTCTCGCTGATCGACTGTGGAATGCTGACCAGTGCCTGGCGCGGCGAGCGGGCAATGGACGTTTTGTAGTCAGGCGTAAGGGCTTTGGGGTGCCAGTTGCGATCACGGATCACGAAGCGGCTGTTGTCCTGTGCGGGCATGCCGGTTTCCTCTCTTGGAATTATGTGAACGCCTGGGCGTGGCAGGCGGACTTGCAGTTTCAGGCAAGTCGCGCGCGATGAATATTGAAATCAGGCACCTTAAACATAACCATTTGGTTATGGATTAACACCTTGGCCTGACACCTGTCGCTGTCGTGAACTAATCTTTGTCTTCTTGTTTCACGCTCGGGAGAGCACTCATGGAATGGCGAAAAGGCCGACGCAGCGACAACGTGGTCGATGCCCGAGGCGAAGGTGGCGGTGGCGGCGGCATGCGTTTTGGCGGCGGCAAGGGGCTGGGGCTTGGGGCGATCCTGCTGATCGTCGGCATCGGCTGGCTCACCGGGCAGGACCCGTTGCAGATTCTTGGCCAGCTCACCGGCCAGATGGAGCAGCAGCAACAGCAAACGGCGCCCAGTGGTGCGGGTGGCAAGGCACCACCGGCCAATGACCAACAGGCCGAGTTTGTCGCCTCGATCCTGGGCGACACCGAAGACACCTGGAAAGCCCTGTTCGCCGAAGCTGGCAAACAATACCGCGACCCCAAGCTGGTGCTGTTCAGTGGCCAGGTCAACTCGGCCTGTGGCTTTGCCTCTGCGGCAGTGGGGCCGTTCTATTGCCCGGCGGACCAGCGGGTTTACCTGGATATGTCGTTCTTCCGCGAAATGGAAACCCGCTTTGCCGCGGCTGGCGACTTCGCCCAGGCCTACGTGATCGCTCACGAAATCGGCCATCACGTGCAAACCCTGCTGGGCGTTTCGGCCAAGGTGGATGCAGCACGCCGCAATGGCCAACGCATGGAAGGCGACAACGGCCTGCTGGTGCGCCAGGAACTGCAAGCCGACTGCCTGGCGGGCGTGTGGGCCTACCAGGCGCAGAAGCGCCTGAACTGGCTGGAGCCGGGTGACGTCGAGGAAGCGCTGAATGCGGCCAACGCCATTGGTGATGACCGGCTGCAGCAGCAAGGTCGCGGGCGCGTGGTGCCGGATTCGTTCACCCATGGCACTTCGGCGCAGCGGGTGCGCTGGTTCAAGGCCGGCTTTGCCCAGGGCGAGGTCAACAGCTGCGACACCTTTAGTGCGCGTAACCTTTGATACTGATTGGGGCCGCCTTGCGGCCCTTCGCGGGCACGCCCGCTCCCACAGAGACTGCGCTGACTTCAAGGGCAACGATCAACCTGTGGGAGCGGGCGTGCCCGCGAAGGGCTGCAAAGCAGCCCCAATCATCCAGTTACAAATCTGCTGAAAAAGCGTTTCAGCTTCCCCCATCATTGCCGATAACCCCTGCACGAGTCAGCGGGCATCCAGAACAACAACGCCTGGCGATCGAAGATCAAGCGAGCGAAAACTACTTCTGGAGAGCGTGCATGAACAGCTGGTTCGCCAACATCAGCGTCAACCTCAAACTCGGCCTGGGCTTCGGCCTGGTGCTGGTCCTCACCGGCCTGCTGGCCCTCACCGGCTGGACCAGCCTGGGCAGCCTGATCGACCGCAGCAACTGGATGGGCGACATCGGCCAGCTGAACAAGGACCTCACCGACCTGCGTATTGCGCGCCTGCAGTACATGATCGCCAACGGCGATGATACCGCTGCGGCCAACACCCAGGCGAAGCTGGACGCCTTCAGCAAGCAGCAAACCTACCTGGCCAGCACCTTCAAGAGCCCGGAGAACATCAAGCTGTTGAATGAGCTGGGCGAGACCATCAGCGCCTACAAGCTGTCGCTGAACAAGATGCGCCAAGGCTACGACGCCACCCGCAGTGCACGTGCGGCAATGGACAGCTCGGCCACCCGCGCCGACCAGGCCATGGATGTTCTCAGCCAGGAAGTCATGGCACGCCCCGAGGCCGACAGCGTACGCCTGGCCCAGTACCAGCTGATCAGCAAGGCTCGCCAGCAACTGTTGCAGGTGCGCATCGAGGTGCGCGGCTACATTGCCGACAACACCGCCGCCAACGAACAGGCCGCCCTGCGCCAGCTGGACGCGGCGCTGGCCGACATCGACAACCTCAAGCGCCAGCTACCCGCCGAAGACGCCCGCCTGCAACAGTTCGAGCGCTCGGTGCTGGCCTACCGCGATGCCGTACGCCAGTTCCGCGACGCAGTCGCCGACATCACCACTTCACGCGCCGAAATGACCGTGCAGGGCGCCGACATCGTCAAGCGCAGCGACGCGCTGTACCAGATCCAGCTGCAACGCCGCGACATCGAAAGCTCCCAGGCCCGCAGCCTGCAGGCCATCGCCACCCTGTTGGCACTGCTGGTTGGCGTACTGGCAGCGGTGCTGATTACCCGCCAGATCACCGGGCCACTGCGTGAAACCCTGGCAGCGGTGGAAAAGATCGCCAGCGGCGACCTGACCCAGCACCTGCGCGTCACCCGCCGCGACGAACTGGGCGTGCTGCAGCAAGGCATTGCCCGCATGGGCACCACCCTGCGCGAGCTGATCACCGGCATTCGTGATGGCGTCACCCAGATCGCCAGCGCCGCCGAAGAGCTGTCGGCAGTCACCGAACAGACCAGCGCGGGCGCCAACAGCCAGAAGGTCGAGACCGACCAGGTGGCCACCGCCATGCACGAAATGGCCGCCACCGTTCAGGAAGTGGCACGCAATGCCGAGCAGGCCTCGCATGCCGCCACCGGTGCCGACGACGAAGCCCGTGCCGGCGACCGCGTGGTCGGCGAGGCAATTGGCCAGATCGAGCGCCTGGCCGAAGACATGCACCGCTCCACCGAAGCCATGAACCTGCTGCAGCAGGAAAGCCAGAAGATCGGCAGCGTGATGGATGTGATCAAGTCGGTGGCCGAACAAACCAACCTGCTGGCGCTGAACGCGGCAATCGAGGCAGCGCGTGCCGGCGAGGCCGGGCGTGGTTTTGCCGTGGTCGCCGACGAAGTGCGTGGCCTGGCCCAGCGTACGCAGAAGTCCACCGAAGAGATCGAAGAGCTGATTGCCAGCCTGCAGCATGGTACCCAGCAAGTGGCTAACGCCATGCAGGGCAGCCGCACCCTGACCGACAGCAGCGTCGATCTGGCGCGCAAGGCCGGGGCGTCGCTGGAGAGCATCACCAGTACGGTGTCGAGCATCCAGTCGATGAACCAGCAGATTGCCGCGGCGGCCGAGCAGCAGAGCGCCGTGGCTGAAGAGATCAGCCGCAGTATCCTGAATGTGCGTGATGTGTCGGAACAGACGGCGGCGGCCAGTGACGAGACGGCGGCGTCCAGTGTTGAACTGGCGAGGCTTGGCGGGCAGTTGCAGACATTGGTCAGTCAGTTCCGCGTCTGACCTTGAGAACCTGGGGCCGCTTTGCGGCCCGTCGCGACACAAGGCCGCTCCTACAAGAGATCGCGGTCCCCTGTAGGAGCGGCCTTGCCGGGGCGCCGGACCGGTCGGAAAGGAGGGCAAAGCCCTCCCAGCGCCCGAACAGGCTTACTTGACGATCATCCCCACCCCACGCCCACGCGGATCAGACGCGGTTTCCAGCTTCGCCCCGTCCACCCGGATCGCCTGGATATCGCCCATTTCCCAGCCCTGGTCTTCCAGCACATAACCCATCTTCTTCAACTTGTCAGCCTCTGGCCCCGTCAACGGCGCATAGGCGTCAAAGTAGATGGTGTCCTTGGGCAGCAACTGATGGTGCACCCGCTGCGCCGCTACCGCCTTGTCCAGCGGCATGCCGTAGTCGTACAGGTTGTTCATCACCTGGAAGATCGAGGTAAAGATCCGCGAGCCACCCGGGGTACCGATCACCAGCGCCACCTTGCCATCGCGGGTCATCAGGCTAGGGCTCATCGACGACAACATGCGCTTGCCCGGTTCGATGGCGTTGGCATCGCCACCCACTACACCAAAGGCATTCGCCGCCCCCGGCTTGGCGCTGAAGTCGTCCATCTCGTCGTTGAGCAGGAAACCGGCGCCCTTCACTACCACGCCACTGCCGTAGTCGAGGTTGAGGGTGTAGGTGTTGCTGACCGCATTGCCCTGCTTGTCGACGATGGAGAAGTGCGTGGTCTGGTGCGGTTCAAGGCCCGGCTTGACCTTGTCAGTGTCGGAAATGGCCTTCGGGTTGACCTGCGCGGCACGCTTGGCCAGGTAATCCTTGGCCACCAGCTTATCCACAGGCACTTTGGTGAACGCAGGGTCACCGAGGTAATCGGCGCGGTCAGCGAACACGCGCTTCTCGATCTCGGCCAACAGGTGGATGTACTGCGCCGAGTTGTGCGCCACCCCTTTGAAGTCCGCCGCGCGGTCTTCCTTGATGCCCAGCAACTGGGCAAGGGCGACGCCGCCAGAGCTTGGCGGTGGTGCGGTGTAGACCACGTTGCCGCGCCAGCTTACGGCCATCGGCTCACGCCATACGGCCTTGTAATCCTTCAGGTCTTCTTTGCTGATCAGGCCCTTGTCGGCCTGCATCTGCGCCACCAGCAGGTCGGCGGTCTTGCCTTGGTAGAACTCGCTCACGCCCTTGTCGGCGATGCGCTCCAGGGTCTGGGCCATTTCTGGCTGCTTGAACAACTCGCCGACCTTCATGTTGCCGAAATAGTCGTTGAAGTTGGTCGCCGTCTTGAACATGCCTTGGGCATCGTTGCGGTACTGGTACTGTTTCTCCGCCACCTTGAAGCCGTTTTTCGCATAGCCAATGGCCGGGGTCAGCAGCTCGCTCCAGGGCAGCTTGCCGAACTTCTGGTGGGCTTCCCACAGGCCCATCACGGTGCCAGGCACACCTGCGGCGCGTACGCCGACCAGGCTGAGGTTCTCGATGACCTCGCCCTTGTCGTCGAGGTACATGTTGCGCGTCGCGGCCTTGGGCGCGACTTCGCGGTAGTCGAGGAAGTATGGCTTGCCGTCGACGAACAGGGTCATGAACCCGCCACCGCCGATGTTACCGGCCTCCGGGTAGGTCACCGCCAGGGTGAAGGCAGTCGCCACTGCGGCGTCTACCGCGTTGCCGCCCTTTTTCAGGATATCGGCAGCTACCTGTGCACCATATTGATCGGGTGCAGCCACCGCGCCGCCCTCCAGCGTGGCGGCATAAACCGAGGAACAGCTCAGGATCGCGGCTGCGAGAGCAAGGTACTGGAACGGGACAATACGCATGACACTTCCTTGGTGTTGTTTTTGTTGAGCAGTCAGTAAGGCCGAAGCGTTTCGACTGCGCAATCACACGTAGGAAGTTTCGCCGCCTGTGGACAGGACCTGTCGCGATCAGGCAACTCAGCAGGCGTACATCGTCAGCTTCTGCTGGATGAAATCAAGGAAGCACTGGATACGCAGCGCCAGCTGGGTGTTGCGGTAGTACACCGCGTGAATCGGCTGGCGGTAGCCGTTGTTGGCCTCGCTCAGCACTACCTGCAAGCGCCCGGCGCGGATGTCTTCGTGGGTCATGAAGTGCGACAGGCTGACGATGCCCTCGCCGGCCAGTGCCAACTGGCGCAGGGTCTCGCCGCTGGAAGCGATCAGCGCCGGGCGAATGATGTAGCGGTCCCCCTCGGCGTGGCGCAACGGCCAGTGGTTGAGCGACTCGGGCTGGCTGAAACCGAGCAGGCAGTGGTTGGCCAGGTCTTCGACACGCTGCGGCGTGCCGTGCTGCTGAAGGTACGCCGGGCTGGCCAGCACCTGCACCGGGCTGCAACCCAGGTTGCGTGCGTGCAGGCTGGAGTCAGCCAGTTCGCCGATGCGGATGGCCACATCGGTGCTCTGCTCCAGCAGGTCGATGATCAGGTCATCGGTGTTCAGCTCCAGCTCGATGCCCGGGTACTGGCGGCGAAACTCGCCGATCCACGGCAGGATGGCATGCAGCATGAACGGCGCGGCCGCATTGATGCGCAGGCGCCCGGTGGGGGTCTGCCGGTTCATCGACAGGCGCTCTTCCATCTCGTCCATCTGCTCCAGGATCAGCCGCGAGCGTTCGAGGAAGAAACGGCCCTCTTCGGTCAGGTCCATGCGCCGGGTGGTGCGGTTGACCAACGTGGTGCCCAGCTTGGCCTCCAGGCGCGACAAGGTGCGGCTGACGGCGGACGGGGTCTGGCCCATCTGCTCAGAAGCGGCAGAGATCGAGCCGCAATCGATGACGGCGACGAATACCTGGAGTTCTTCGGATCGGGTTTTCACATTCGGGCCTGTGATGGGTCTGTGCAAGGATTGGATAGTCGCATGTCCAGGCCAGGTCCGGCTGTGCTTGTACCGGCCCTTTCGCGGGCTTGCCCGCGAAGAGGCCAGTGCAGGCAACCCATTACCCTGCCTTGCCGAACACCTTGTCCAGATGTGCTTCATACGCTGCCAACGCCGCCGGTACATCCGGGCGCTTCATCACATCCGTTGCCAGGAAAGTCGGCAGACCGGTCATGCCCAGGAACTGGTTGGCCTTGTGGAACGGGAAGTACACCGCATCCACGCCCTTGCCTTCGAAGAAGTCGCTCGGGTCATCGAAGGCCTGCTGCGGCGCGTTCCAGGTCAGCGACAGCATGTACTGCTTGCCGTGCACCAGGCCACCGCTGCCGTACTTCTGCGTGTGGTCCGAACGGGTGCGGCCATCGTTGGCGTAGAGGCTGCCATGGCCAGCGGTAAAGACGTCGTCGATGAACTTTTTCACGGTCCAGGGCGCGCCCATCCACCAGCCCGGCATCTGGTAGATGATCACATCGGCCCAGAGAAACTTCGCTACCTCGGCCTGCACGTCGTAGCCACCGTCGATGAACGTCTGCTGCACATCGAAACCGGCGCGGTCCAGGTGGGCGATGGCCGCTTCGTGCAAGGTCGTGTTGAGGCGGCCGTCGGAGTGGGCGAACTGTTTACCACCATTAAGCAGAAGAATCTTTTTCATGCTGGCCTCCCCGGCCGAGTCAAAATTTGATGTCGGCAGGTTAGAGGCTCGCAGGAGCGGGATACAGCAGTGACCGGGCAAAATACAATTGACCGGAAGTCACGAATCAGCATCACATTATTGCCGTAGAATCGGTTCACCACCCATCACCGAGTAGCGCCCCATGAGTGAGCAGTTCGCCTTCATCCTCAAAGCCAAGACCCGCCCGGAAATGGCTGATGCGTTCGAAAACCTGTTCCGCCCTTATGTCGAGCCAAGCCGCCAGGAGCCAGGTTGCATCGAGTACCACATGCTGCGCGACCAGCAGGACCCGAGCCTGTTCGTGTTCTTCGAAGTGTGGGCCGACCAGGCCGCGCTGGATGTGCACTCGGCCCTGCCGCACATGGCCGCCTTCTTTGAAAAACGCATGGACTACCTGGAGCGCGATTTCGATATCCAGCGGGTCGACATGCTCAGCGCATCAAGCGCTAACCGTTGATCAGCAAGTGGCCGCCCAGTGCGGCCAGGCCGATGAAGAAACAACGCTTGAACAGCAACGCGCTGATACGCTGACGCAACCACTGCCCGGCCAGCATGCCGAGCAAGGCTGGCGCCAGCATCAGCAACGAAGCACCCAAGGCCTGGCCACCGAGTGCATCCTGCCCGGCCAGGCCAACAGCCAGCGCCAGGGTCGAAACCGTGAACGACAGGCCCAGGGCCTGGATCATCTGCTCGCGGCTCAGGCCCAGGCTCTGCAAATAGGGCACCGCAGGTATGACGAACACCCCGGTTGCCGCCGTAACTATCCCTGTCACCAGCCCGCAGGCAGGCCCCAGCCAACGCTCGTGCCCCGCCGTCAGGTGCAACCCCGGCCCAACCAGCCCATACACCGCATACGCCAGCAAGGCCGCACCCAACGCATGCGCGGCCCACGGCCCACTGTTGATGCCCAACCAGGCACTGCCCAGCAAGGTGCCAATGAAGATCAGCGCCAGCATCGGGCCCAGCCGCACCAGCAATGCGCGAAGGTGCCCGCCGCTGGCCAACTGCCAAAGGTTGGTAAGGGTCGATGGCACGATCAGCAATGCAGCAGCCTGCGCCGGAGGCATAGCCAGGCCAAGCAGGCCCATTGCGATGGTGGGCAGCCCCAGGCCGATCACGCCTTTCACTGCGCCGGCCAGCAGGAACGTCAGCACCACCAGCAGCGACAGAGCAGGGCCAATGTTGTGGTAGAAAGCGAGCAAGGTATTCATGGGCCGATAATGGCCCGTGGCGGGCAAGCTGAAAATCTGCCATACCATTAGCCAGACTCTTGCAAAGCCAGAGGCACATGCATTTCGACCTGATCGACCTCAAACTTTTCCAGCACACCCTGGAGTGCGGCAACATCACCGCCGGTGCCAGCCGCAGCCATCTGTCGCTGCCAGCAGCCAGTGCGCGCATCCGGGCCATGGAAGCGTCGCTGGGCATCCCTTTACTGGAGCGTAACCGCCGTGGTGTTCAGCCGACCCCGGCCGGCCAGGCACTGTTGCAGCATGCCCGCCTGATTGCGCAGCAGGTCGAACGCCTGCAGTTCGACCTGGGCCAGTACGCTCAGGGGCAGCACGGTCAAGTGCGCCTGCTGTGCAACACCGCAGCACTCACGGAGTACCTGCCTGAACTTGTGGCCGGTTACCTGGCTGACAACCCCGGAATCAGCGTGGACATACAGGAACTGCCGAGCCTGCGCATCGTGCAGGCGATTACTCAAGGCATGGCAGACCTTGGCATTGTTTCAACCGCCGCGCCTTTCGAGCACCTGCAAACCCGGCCGTTTCGTGACGACCCACTGGTGCTGGTAACGCCGCCAGGCCATCCGCTGGCCAGCGACGTTGCCCCCAGCTTCATCGACAGCCTGGCGCATGGTTATGTCGGGCTTGCAGCAGGTAGTGCATTGGCGTTGTACCTGGAGGAACAGGCACTGCGGGAGGGGCGGCGCATGCAGGTGAGAGTGCGGGCCGAAGGGTTTGATGGCGTGATCCGCATGGTTGCAGGCGGGGCTGGGGTCGGGGTGGTGCCACTGGCGGCGGTGAAGCGTTGGCAAGGGCTGTTGCCGCTGCACTGGGTAGCCCTGGCGGAACCTTGGGCCAACCGCCGGTTGCTGGTGTGCGCACGGGACTTCGCGACACTTCCTGGCTATGCCGCTGGGTTGGTAACCACCCTGACCTGTTGACGCGGTCGGTGTAGGAGCGGCCTTGTGTCGCGAAAGGGCTGCAGAGCGGCCCCAAGGTTTTCAGCTCCGCCGCATAGATCGCCGGGGCTGCTTTGCAGCCCTTTCGCGACACAAGGCCGCTCCTACACGCAGGGTGCATTTTCTCGGCTTGTCGCACACAATCCTCCCATCGCACCCACTAAAAAAGGACTTTCCAGTGGCATCGATCTACCAGCTAAAACCACGCTTCCAGGCCTTGTTGCGCCCGGCTGTGCAACGCCTTTACGACCGAGGCGTCACCGCCAACCAGGTCACCGTCACCGCCGCCGTGGTATCGGTCCTGCTGGGCCTGCTGCTGGCCGCCCTGGCGCACATCACCTGGCTGTTCATCCTGGTACCGGTATGGATGCTGCTGCGCATGGCGCTGAACGCCGTCGACGGCATGCTGGCCCGGGAGTTCGGCCAGCAATCCACCCTTGGCGCCTACCTCAACGAACTCTGCGACGTGATTGCCGATGCAGCGCTGTACCTGCCCTTCGCCTTGCTAGCCGGGGTGTCACCTGCGCTGGTGGTGCTGGTGGTGCTGTGCGCCACCTTCAGCGAGTACGCCGGAGTCATGGGCCCGCTGGCTGGCGCCTCGCGGCGCTACGACGGCCCCATGGGCAAAAGCGACCGCGCCTTTGCCTTCGGCGTGCTGGGCACCGGGGTCGCCTTTGGCCTGCTGAACGGCAGCTGGATCAATGGTTTGTTGCTGGTCATCCTCGCGCTCTCGCTCTATACCCTCTACAACCGGGTTCGCCAGGGGCTGGCCGAAACCCGCTGAGCCTATAGTCGTCGCAAAAGGACGTTGACCATGCGCCAAGCGCAAGCGCTGCACTTCTCCACCCATGACGGTGTCGAGCTGCATTACCGTCACTGGCCTGCCACCCGCAACGAACACCAGCCACGCCGGGCCGTGGTGATGTTCCACCGGGGCCACGAACACGGCGGGCGCATGGCCCACCTGGCCGATGAGCTGGACATGCCGGGCTATGACTTCTTCGCCTGGGATGCCCGCGGCCATGGCCAGTCGCCCGGTGCACGCGGCGACAGCCCAGGGTTTGCCACCAGCGTGCGCGACGTGCAAACCTTCATCGAACATATCCAGGCCCACCACGGTATCGCCGAACAGGACATGGTGGTGCTGGCGCAAAGCGTCGGCGCCGTGCTGATTGCCACCTGGGCCCACGACTACGCACCCAAGGTACGCTGCTTGGTGCTGGCCTCGCCGGCATTCAAGGTCAAACTGTACGTGCCATTCGCCCGCCCGGGCCTGAAGCTGCTGAAAGCCTTGCGCGGCAACTTCTTCGTCAACAGCTACGTCAAGCCGCGCCTGCTCACCCATGACCCTGAGCGGGTCATGTCATATGTGGCCGACCCACTGATCAGCCGGCCGATTTCCGTGACCATGCTGCTGGGCCTGTACGAGGCCGCCGACCGGGTGGTGGCGGATGCGCAGGCCATTCAGGTACCAACCCAAGTCCTGGTCTCAGGGGCCGACTTCGTGGTCGAGCGCCAGCCGCAAGAACGGTTTTTCGACCGGCTCGGCAGCACACGCAAGGAAATGCACATCCTGCCCGGGTTCTTCCACGACACCTTGGGTGAACGTGATCGGGCCCATGCCCTGAGGCGCATCGAACGGTTTGTCGACCATTGCTTCGCCAGCCCCGCCGCGTTGCCTTCACTGCTGGATGCCGACAAGACCGGCGCCAGTTGCGCCGAGGCAGAAAGCCTGGCTGCCCCGCTGCCACGCAACTCGCCCCGCGATCTTTACTGGCGCGCCACCCGCGCCGGCTTGAGCCTGGGCAAGGGGTTGTCTGCGGGCGTGAAGCTAGGTTTTGACACCGGCTTCGATTCCGGCAGCACCCTCGACTACGTTTACCGCAACCAGCCGACCGGCAAGGGCAAGCTGGGCCGCCTGATCGACCAGAACTACCTCCACGCCATCGGCTGGCGTGGCATTCGCCAGCGCAAGCTGCACGTCGAAGAATTGCTGCGCCTGGCCATCGCCTGCCTGCGTGAACAACAACGGCCCGTGCACATTGTCGATATCGCCGCCGGCCATGGCCGCTATATCCTCGAAGCCCTGCAAGACCTTGAGCAGTTGCCGGATTCGATCCTTCTGCGCGACTACAGCGAACTGAACGTTCAGCAAGGCAGCGCGCTGATCAGCGAAAAGGGCCTGGCCGACACTGCCCGCTTCGTCCAGGGCGATGCTTTCGATCGCCAGAGCCTGGCCACGCTAGAACAACCCCCAACGCTGGCCGTGGTGTCAGGGCTGTACGAACTCTTCCCCAGTAACCAACTGGTGGGCAATTCCCTGGCCGGGCTGGCCGACGCCGTAGAGGATGGCGGCTACCTGGTCTACACCGGCCAGCCATGGCACCCGCAACTGGAGATGATCGCCCGCGCGCTCACCAGCCACCGCGGTGGCGAGGCTTGGGTAATGCGCCGCCGCAGCCAGGCCGAGATGGACCAGTTGGTTGAGGCGGCGGGCTTCCGCAAGCTGGCCCAGCGTATCGATGAATGGGGCATTTTCAGCGTCAGCCTGGCACAGCGGGTGCGCTGAGTGAGCCCGCCACGCAAGCCTGGGTTGATCCGCCGGGGCGTGTTCTGGCTTCTGCTGCTGGGGCCGTTGTTCTTCCTCAGCTATGGGCTGGCGAACCATTACACGGCCGGGCGCAGTGATGTCGGCAGCCTGGTGTTCGGCTGGGAGCACGGCATGCCGCTGTGGCCCTGGACGATCATCCCGTACTGGTCGATCGACTTGCTTTACGGGTTGTCCTTCCTGCTGCCGCGCACACGCCAGGAAATGGACCGCCACGCGCTGGCGCTACTCAGCGCACAGGTGATCAGCGTCTCCTGTTTCCTGCTGTGGCCGCTGCGCTTCACCTTTGAGCGGCCGGAGCTGGGTGGGCTGTTCGGCTGGCTGTTCGATGTGTTGATGGGCTTCGACAAGCCGTTCAACCAGGCGCCTTCGCTGCACATCGCCTTGCTGGTGATTATCTGGACGATGTTTGCCCGGCATGTGCGACGCCAGCCCTGGCGTTGGCTGATGCATGGCTGGATGGCGCTGATCGGGGTGTCGGTGCTGACCACCTGGCAGCATCATTTCATCGATGTGCCCACTGGGGCGCTGGCCGGGTTTGCCTGCCTGTGGCTGTGGCGGTATCCGGGGCGCCTGCCCTTTCAGGCGGCCCGTCTTGCTCAGGATGCCAAGCGTTGGAAGGTCGCCGGTTGTTATGCCTTGGGTGCGGTGGTGTGTGTACTCCCTGCCGCTGCAATGGGCGGGGCTTGGCTGTGGTTGAGTTGGCCGGCGGTGTCATTGGGGCTGGTGGCGCTGAACTACGCCGTGTTCGGGGCGGGTGGTTTTCAGAAGAGTGATGACGGGCGCTTGTCGAATGCGAGCTGGTGGCTGTTGGCGCCCTATCTGGCGGGCGCGTGGCTCAATTCGCGCCTGTGGACCCGGCGCCATCCACAGGCCGACGAGGTGTGCGATGGTGTTTACCTGGGGAGAATCCCAGGGCGCGACACGCAGTTCGCTGCGATTGTTGATTTATGCGCCGAGCTACCTTGCATCGCAAACCGTTGTAGGAGCGGCCTTGTGTCGCGAAAGGGCTGCGCAGCAGCCCCGGCAATGCCTGCTGCGAAGCTGAAAAACTGGGGCCGCTGCGCGCCCCTTTCGCGACACAAGGCCGCTCCTACAACGATCGCGCCAGCCCTTGACTATCAGTGTTTCGCTACCCTGGATCTGATAGCGCCAGACGTTGCCCTGCTGCTGCAGGCCGCCAAAGCCATCGAACATCTGCGCGCCGAAGGCCCCGTGCTGGTCTGCTGCGCCCTGGGTTACTCACGCAGCGCCACTGCCGTGGCAGCCTGGCTGATCGTTACCGGCCGCTGCGATGACGCCCAGCAGGCAGAATCCCTTATCCGTAAAGCACGCCCCGGCATCGTCCTGCGCAACGCGCATCACCAGGCTCTCCAGCAACTGGGAGCACAGCCATGAACCTGCGTGTAGTGGCAAGCCTGCTGGGCCGAGGCAAACAGCTGGAGTGCCTGTCCGACGGCCTCACCTTGCTGGCCCTGGCCTATGGCCTCGCCCCCTTGCTGGGGCTCCCTCTGCATCCGCTGACCAGTCTGCTGTGCAGCGTGCTGCTGGCGCTCGGCGTGCTGCACAAGTACTGGGCCATCCGCGTGGCGATCGATGCCGAACTGTTTGCCCACCTTGCCAATAGCGCAGACCTGCCGGCAGACACCCAGGCCCTGGACCGCGCCCTGTTCGAACTGAAACTCAAACCACAGGCCACCGACAGCCGCGCTTGGCCTGCCCGCAGCCAGGCCGCACTAGGCCTGTTGCGCCGTCAGGCCGTATGCCTGGGCCTGCAGCTCTCGCTAGCCTTGGCTACCCTGCTGACACTGCCTTTGAAGGGATAACGAACGCCCCATGCTCGCCAACCTGACCGCCTACGTCATCACCTCCGCCGCCCGCCTGATCACGGGCGCCCGCGCCCTGTGGCTGGGTTGCACGCCGCTGCCGGTGCAGCGCCTGTACTTTGCCAACCACAGCAGCCACGGTGACTTCGTGCTGCTGTGGGCCTCGTTGCCGCAGCCCCTGCGCAAGCGTACCCGCCCGGTGGCTGGCGCGGACTACTGGGCCAAGCCGGGTATTCGCGACTTTCTCATTCGCAAGGTGTTCAACGGCGTACTGATCGACCGCCAACGCAGCGAAGGCCAGGGCAGCCCGCTGCAACCGATCCTCGAAGCCGTGGCCCAGGGCGACTCGCTGATCTTCTTCCCGGAGGGTACCCGCAACCTGGGTGACGAACCGCTGATGCCGTTCAGAAGCGGCTTGTACCACCTGGCGGCAGCCAACCCCGACGTCGAGCTGGTACCGGTCTGGATCGCCAACCTCAACCGGGTGATGCCCAAGGGCCGTGCCCTGCCCCTGCCATTGCTGTGCACACTGAGCTTTGGCGAACCGCTGCACCTGCACGCTAATGAAAGCAAGCAGGCCTTTCTCGAGCGGGCCAGCCAGGCCCTGCTGAACCTGGCCCCGAAGGATGCCTGACATGGACAACAACACCCTTTCGCTGTTCGCCGGCATCGGCGCCCTGCTGCTGCTGGCCAGTGTGATCGGTCGCCTGCTCAAATGGCGCGCCGGCCCGGCACCGCATGCGGTAATCGACAACCTCAACGCCCGCATCAACGCCTGGTGGGTGATGGTGCTGGTGATCGGCATCGCCTTCCTGTTCGGCAAGTACGGGGTGATCGTGCTGTTCTACGGCGTGTCGTTCTATGCCCTGCGCGAGTTCATGACCCTTACCCCGACCCGGCGCAGCGACTACCCGGCGCTGGTGGCGGCGTTCTATGTGGCGCTGCCGGTGCAGTACGTGCTGATCGCCATGGACTGGTACGGCCTGTTCAGCATCTTCATCCCGGTGTACCTGTTCCTGCTGCTGCCAATCCTGGCCAGCCTTGGCGGCGACACCACGCGTTTTCTCGAACGCGCCTCGAAAGTGCAGTGGGGGCTGATGATCGCGGTGTACTGCGTGTCGTCGGTACCCGCCTTGATGACGCTGGACATCCCGGGTTACGAGGGCCGAAACCTGTTGTTGATCGCCTGGCTGATCCTGGTGGTCCAGATCAGCGATGTGCTGCAGTACGTATGCGGCAAGCTGTTTGGCAAACACAAAGTGGCGCCCAACCTGTCCCCGTCCAAGACTGTCGAAGGCCTGGCCGGCGGCGTGGCACTGGCCACCCTGATCGGCGCCCTGCTGTGCTGGATCACCCCGTTCACCTTCTGGCAGGCCGCGCTGATGGCGTTGGCGGTGAACGCCATGGGCTTCTTTGGCGGGCTGGTGATGTCGGCAATCAAGCGCGACCGCGGGGTGAAGGACTGGGGGCACATGATCGAAGGCCATGGCGGCATGCTCGACCGTATGGATTCGGTGTGCTTTGCGGCGCCAGTGTTCTTCCACTTTGTGCGGTATTGGTGGGCATAGCGCGACCAGACAGCTGGACGTCGAGCCCAGGCAACTGCGGCTCGGCCGATGGCCCTATGGTGACCAGTCACTCAACCAGTCACCAGGAGTTGCCCCATGTCCGATTTCATCACCGTCCTGCGCGAAACCTGCCCGACGCCGGTCGTGGACGCCACCAAGTGGAAGCGCATCGGCGGCGATCCGCACACCGTCAACCTCAATGCCTACCTGTCGGCCGACGGCAGCAAGATCATGGGCACCTGGATCTGCACCCCGGGCAAGTTCGAGGTCAATTACGAGAAGTGGGAGTTCTGCCACTTCCTCGATGGCTACTGCATCATCACCCCGGAAGGCGAAGAGCCGAAGCACCTGAAGGCCGGTGACGTGTTCGTGATCGAACCGGGGATGAAAGGCACATGGGAAGTGGTCGAGACTGTGCGCAAGTACTTCGTCTTCGCCTGACTTCAAAGACTGACATCGCCCCCTGTGGGAGCGGGTTTACCCGCGAATGCTGCAGTGGCTTCACCGCCGCATTCGCGGGTGAACCCGCTCCCACAGGGTTATGTGGCGCCTGCAGAATCGGGGCAAAAAAAATCGCGGGGCAGGTGCCCTTCCCTCTGGTGCGCAGTTACAGAGGGAAGGCCACCTGGCCCGCGATGAAGCCCACCTCTTGCGTCAGTCTTTCTTGCGATACCCCTCGACGATAGCCGAGAAGTCCTTACCACCCTCGCCACGCAGGCTCATGGCCTGATACAACTGCTGGGCCACGGCCCCCAGGATCACCGGCTGGTGTGCCTGGCGCGCCGCTTCGGTGGCCAGCCCCAGGTCCTTGAGCATCAGTTCGGCGCCAAAGCCACCGGTATAGCCACGCGACGCTGGCGCCGTTTCGATAATGCCCGGCCACGGGTTGTAGGTGTCCGAACTCCAGCAACGCCCTGTCGAGCTGTTGATGATGCCGGCCAGCACCTCGGTATCGATGCCCAGCGCATTGCCCAGGGCCATGGCCTCGGACACGCCGATCATCGAGATGCCCAGCAGCAGGTTGTTGCAGATCTTGGCGATCTGCCCGGTGCCGACTTCACCACAGTGCACGATATTGCGGCCCATCTGCTCCAGCACCGGCTTGAGGGTGGCGAACAGCTCGACGCTGGCCCCGACCATGAAGGTCAGGGTGCCGGCTGCCGCGCCGCCAGTGCCACCGGATACCGGCGCATCGCCCATGTCCACGCCCTTGGCCGCTGCGGCCTTGGACACATCACGGGCGGTCTGCGGATCGATGGTGCTGCAGTCCACGGTAGGTGTACCGGCACGAATACCGGCCAGCACGCCATCTTCGTTCAGGTACACGCTGCGCACATGGGCCGCCGCCGGCAGCATGGTGATGACCAGATCGCTGTTGGCTGCCGCGTCCTTGGGCGACGGGCTGATCTGCCCACCCAGTTCTGCCAGCTCGGCCAGAACGGTTTTGTTCAGGTCAAACAGGTTCAGCTGGTGCCCGGCCTTGATCAGGTTGCGGGCCATGGGCGCGCCCATGTTGCCCAGGCCAATGAATGCAATACGCATGACGTCTCCTTAGCGCAGGCTGATGGTGGTGTTCACACCGTCGTTGACGCTGTCGTCATCGAACCAGCGGGCGGTGACGGTCTTGGTCTGAGTGTAGAACTGCACCACCTGCTTGCCGTACGGGCCGAGGTCGCCGAGCTTGGAGCCACGGGAGCCGGTGAAGCTGAAGAACGGTACCGGTACCGGGATCGGGATGTTGATACCGACCTGGCCGATGTCGATTTCGCTCTGGAACTTGCGCGCTGCCGCGCCACTTTGGGTGAACAGGCCAGTGCCGTTGCCGAACGGGTTGGCGTTGACCAGGGCGATGGCTTCGTCGAGGGTATCGACCTCCAGGGTCACCAGCACCGGGCCGAAGATTTCCTGGGTGTAGACCTGCATGTCAGTCTTCACGCCCGAGAACAGGGTTGGGCCAACGAAATTGCCTTGCTCGTAACCCGGCACCGTGACGTCGCGGCCATCGAGTTCCAGCTTGGCGCCTTCCTTGATGCCGCTTTCGATCAGGCCCAGCACACGCTCCTTGGCGCGTTTGGAAACCACCGGGCCGACATCGGTGCCTGGCTCACACCCGGCATTCACCTTGAGCTTGCTGGCCGCTTCCTTGATGTCCGGCAGCCACTCACGGGCCTTGCCCACCAGCACCGCCACCGAGGTGGCCATGCAGCGCTGGCCCGCCGCGCCGAAGGCGGCACCGACCAGGGCATTGATGGTTTGCGTACGGTTGGCATCGGGCAGCACCACCGCGTGGTTCTTGGCGCCCATCATCGACTGCACGCGCTTGCCGTGCTGGCTGCCCAGGTTGTACACGTGGGTACCGACTTCGGTAGAGCCAACGAAGGAAATCGCCTTGATGTCCTGATGGGTGCAGATGGCATCCACCACCTGTTTGCCACCGTGCACCACGTTCAGCACACCGGCGGGTACGCCGGCTTCCAGCGCCAGCTCGACCAGCAGCATGGTCGACAGCGGGTCCTGCTCGGACGGTTTGAGCACGAAGGTGTTGCCGCAGACGATGGCCATGGGGAACATCCACAGCGGGATCATCGCCGGGAAGTTGAACGGCGTGATGCCGGCACATACGCCGATAGGTTGGCGCAGGGTGTAGGTATCGACACCGCCGGCGACGTTTTCGGCGAATTCACCCATCTGCAAGGTGCCGATGGAAGCAGCGTGTTCAACCACTTCCAGGCCGCGGAAGATATCGCCTTCGGCGTCAGCCAGGGTTTTGCCCTGCTCGGCGCTGAGCACCTGGGCAATGCGCTTGGTGTGTTCGCGTATAAGCGCCTGCAGCTTGAGCATGATGCGCATGCGCGCGCCAATCGGGGTGTCTCGCCAGGTCTTGAAGGCACGGTGGGCAGCGGCTACGGCTGCATCGACTTCTTCTACCGTGGCGAACGGTACGCGCGCCAGCACCTCTTGGGTGGCCGGGTTGACGATGTCGCGCCATTCGGTGGTCTTGGACTCGACCCACTGGCCGTCGATCAGCAGCTTCACCTGCTCGACCTTGGTCGGGTTCGGGGATTGCGGTGCGTTCATCTGCGTTCTCCTTGGAATTATTGTCGGGACGAGATCGCCAGCGCCAAGCAAACGCGAGGTGGCGTCCTGAGGCTTGTTTCGAGTATAGATGTGCAAACATCCAACAAGAACGCACAAAAAAACCGGATCATCATGCAAAAAGACCTCACATCCCTGAGCGCGCTCAACTGGGACGATTTGAAGTTTTTCCTTGAAGTGGCCCGTACCCGCAAGGCCAGCAGTGCTGCCAAACGGTTGAGCGTGGACTACACCACGGTGTCGCGGCGCATCAGCTCGCTGGAGGGGGCGCTGGGCACGTTGCTGTTCGAAAAGTCGCGGACCAACGGCTTTGTCCTCACTGCCGAGGGCCAGCGGCTGCTGGGCTATGCCGAGTCGATCGAAAGCACACTGCACATGGCCTGCGAGCAGGTGTCCGGGTCTGGCGTGGCGTTGTCGGGGCATGTGCGCATGGGCTGCACCGAGGGTTTTGGCAGCTTTTTCATTACCCCGCAGCTGAGCCACTTTGTGGATGCCTACCCGGCGATTTCCGTGGATATCCTGCCCCTGCCGCACTTCATCAGCCTGTCCAAGCGCGAGGCAGACATCGTGATCGCGCTGGAGCGGCCGGAGCACGGGCCTTACGTGTGCTGCAAGCTATGCGATTACCGCTTGCGGCTGTATGCGACCCAGGACTACCTGGACAGCCATGCGCCGATTCGTCAGGTGGCGGACTTGGCCAAACATCCCTTTATCAGTTACGTGGATGATTTGGCGTTCAGTTCGGAACTGCTTTACCTGGCCAACCTGATTCCTGGTGCCAGCGCGCACTTACGCAGTACCAGTGTGATTGCGCAGTACACCGCTGCGTTGCAAGGCCGTGGGTTGGCGATATTGCCGTGTTTCCTGGCTGCGCAGGACCCGCGCCTGGTGACAGTGTTGCCTGAGGAGATCGAGGTGACGCGACAGTTCTGGATGTATTGCCGGGAGGATTTGAGGAAGTTGAAGCGGATCACCCTGTTGTGGGATTACATCCGTGGCGTGACTGAGGCGAATGCGCCGTTGTTGATGGGGGAAACGCGGCAGATGCGGTTTGCCCAGGAGTGACGGGGCAACACCGATTCTGTGGGAGCGGGCGCGCCCGCGAACACCGGCGAAGCCGGTGCCAGACACCGCGTTGCCTGCTTCGCGGGCACGCCCGCTCCCACAGAGGAAGGTGGTGAGCCACGAGACTGGGCTCAGTAAGACGCCACCACAATGGACACCCGGCGGTTCTCGGTGCGCCCGGCGCTGGTGCGGTTGTCCGCCACCGGCTGGGTGCTGCCCAGGCCTCGGCTCTGGATGTTCTGCGCCAGCATGCCAACCCCGACCAGCGCCTTGGTCACGCTCTGCGCACGGCGTTCGGACAGCTGCTGGTTATACGCCGCCTTGCCCGACGCATCGGCATGCCCGTCCACGCGCACGCCCTGGATGCCAACGCCAAGCAGCGCCTTGCCAATGCGCTCGACAATCGCCTGGCTCTGGCCGTTGAGGCTATCCAGATCGCTGCCGAACAGCACTTTGCCGGACAGGTCGTAGGCCCAGCCTTCATCGGTGGGAGTAAAGCCTTCGCGCTTGAGCACGGCAATCTGTTCGGGGGTGAGGCCTTTGGGTGGTGCAGTCTGGCAACCGGTCAACGCCAGCACGGCGAGCAACAAGGCCCAAAGGGGAAAACGTAAAGCTTGCATCACGGGTTCAGCTCCTGTTCTTGATTTCACTGGCGGACCGTTCCGTCTGCGCCACTTGCCAATGGCCACGGCGTTTGCGTTTGGCCTGGTACATCGCCGCATCGGCGGCATTGAGAAGACTGGCGGGGTCGGCGCCGTCGTCCGGGTAATAGGCAATGCCGACACTCAGCGAAGTGGCGATACTTCGGCCACTGTCGAGCTGCACCGGCAGCTTCATGCTGGCCACAATCTTTTCGGCGATGTGCTCAGCGTCCTGGCGCGACTGCAGCGGCGTCAGCAGCACGGCGAACTCGTCGCCGCCCAGGCGGGCCACCAGGTCATGTTCGCGCAGCTGGGCACGCACACGGTCGGCCACACTGATCAGTACTTCGTCGCCCACGGCATGGCCGAGGGTATCGTTGATCTGCTTGAAGTGGTCGCTGTCGAGGAACAGCAGCGCCAGATGCTCCTGCTGCCGCGCCGCATTGCGCACGCTGCGGCTCAAGCGCCCCTCGAAGAAGGCGCGGTTGGGCAGCCCGGTGAGGCTGTCGTGGCTGGCCTGGTGGGCCAGGGTCTGGTTTTCGTTCTGCAGGTGGCTTTGCCACACTTCCAGCTCGTCGAGCAGGGCATTGAAGTCGTTGCCCAGTTCGTTGAGCTCGGCAATCGGCGCTTCCGGCACACGCCGGTCGAAGCTGCGCTCGCGGCGGGCGGCGTGGGCAACGCTGGCCAGGCCACGCAAAGGGCGGGTGATATTGCTGAGCAGGCGCCGCGACAGATACTGGGCCGCCAAGGCACTGAGAATGGTGCAGAACAGGATGCCGGCCAAGCCACTGAGCAAGAACAGCAACAGGCTACGGCCCTGACCGACCAGTTCGGTGTGCCCGACTTTTTGCTGCTGGTGCATGATCGGCAGGTTGACCGGATCATCCAGCAAGGCGCTGGCCACCTGCACCTCAAGCTTGGCGAGCATGCCCGTATCGCCGCGTTGCCAGTGCGCCAGCAGCTCGCCTTCGTTGTTGAAGACCTTGGCCTCGGCCACCTCCTCGTTGCTGGCGATCAGCGCCAGCGATTCGTTGGCCGCGGCGCTGTCGTCGAACACCACAGCGGCTTCCACGGTGTAGTTGATGGATCGGGCGATCAGGTGCAGGTTGTGGTTGGCGTAGACGCGCAGCGCGAGCACACCCAGCAGGGTCAGCGAAATACCGGCCAGGCCCACGGCGAGCAGGGCGACACTGAGGTGGCCACGCCCCAGCACCGAACGCAGGGTGGGGCGCACGCCAGGCTTGCGGGTGGCCTTCATGGCTGCACCGCCCGCCGCCGCGACAGTTGCAGCACGCTGGGGTGGATGCGCACGCCGGAACGCGCCACCGAATCCAGATTGACCTCGAAGGCCACCTGCTGGTCACTGACCCGCAAGCAGAACAGGCTGCCAACGGTGCAGGGGTCGTTCGCTTCACTGATGCTCAGCACCGGGTGGCCGCTGACACGCTCGAACAGCTTGTCGCGCTGGCCCTGGTCGAGTTTGCCGATGTAGATGGCATCACAGGCCTGGGCGACCTTGGCATCATCTGCCAGCAAGCGCCGAACTTGCAGCGGGCGGCCGGACTCCTGCACATGGCCTTTGATCAGGTCATCGGCGTATTCGGTCGGGCCGACCAGGCACAAACGCAACGGTGAGGGTTCGACGGGCCAGCGGGCGTAGCTGAAGATGCCCAGTACGACCTGGGTGACGGCCTTGGCGCGTTGCTGCACCTGGGCGGCGGTTGTGGCGGTGTCTGCCCGGGCGGGGCCTGTAAAAATGAACAGGGCGGCCAGCAATAGCGAAAGCGCACAGCTTGTCACTCGCCTTGCGGCCACGTTCATGTGGGAAATCTCTCAGGTCCTTTCCGGTATCGGCGCAACGATAGCACATGGCCGCATCAATGTAGGAATGAGCCACTGATCTCGCGGGTGTACGCGCTCCCTGTAGGAGCGGCCTTGCGTCGCGATCGGGCTGCACAGCAGCCCCTCGATATCTGCTGCACTGCTGATATCCGGGGGCCGCTTTGCGGCCCGATCGCGACACAAGGCCGCTCCTACAAGGGATCGCGTCGGCTATCAGACCTGTTCGAGCATCAACCCGGAAATACGCCTTACCTTGCGCGCCACCGCCTCTTCGAAAATGCCCTGGCGTGGCTCGACCAGGCTGAAGCAGTGCTTTGCACGGGTGATGCCGGTATACACCAGCTCCTTGGTCAACACCGGGTTGAGTGCGTCGGGCAGCACCAGTGCCGTGTGGCTGAACTCCGAGCCCTGGGACTTGTGCACGGTCATGGCAAATACCGTTTCCACTTCGTTGAGCCGGCTGGGCAGGACGAAGCGCACGCCGCCACTGCCGTCGTTACGCGGGAAGGCCACGCGCAGCAGTGGCTCACCACGCTCATCCGGCAGGCGCAGGGCGATGCCGATGTCGCCGTTCATCAGGCCCAGGCCGTAGTCGTTGCGCGTCACCAGTACCGGGCGCCCTTCGTACCAGGGCTGCTGGCTGTCGATCAGCCCGGCATTGTGCAGCACCCGCGCCACGCGCTCGTTCAGGCCCTCGACACCCCAGGCACCTCGGCGCACCGCGCACAACAACTGGAAGTCCTCGAAACTGTGCAGCACCTTGCCCGCCCATTGCTCCCACGCGGGGTCGTCAAATGCGGTTTCCAGTGCAGGCCGGTAGCGGCCAAGGGTACGCAAGTAGCTGCGATAGCCCTGCGGGCCGTCCGCGCCGCGGTTCAGGCCGTCGAGCAGCAGGCGGTCGAATGCTCGGTCCTGCTCGTGCTTGAGGGCAAGGCTGTGCACGTCGGCCGGCGGCTTGGCCAGCAGGTTGCGCGCCGCGTGGGACTCCTGCCGGTTGACCAGCCGCGCCAGCTGGCCAATACCGCTGCCTTCGCCGAAGCGCCGCGAGAAGCGCAACATGACCACCTGCTGGGCCAGCGGGTTGCGTTGTTCATCGCCGGCCTTCAGGCCACTGCCGGCTAGCGACTCGCCGCCAATCTGCTCCAGCCAGGCCTGGGTCGCCACCGAGTAACAGCCCTCCTCGGCATCACGGCACAGGTCACCCAGTACCGCACCCGCCTCGACCGAAGCCAGCTGGTCCTTGTCGCCAAGCAGCACCAGGCGGGCGCGTGGCGGCAGGGCATCGAGCAGGTTGGCCATCATTTCCAGGTCGATCATCGATGCTTCGTCCACCACCAGAACATCCAGCGGCAGCGGGTTGCCGGCATGGTGGCGGAAGTGCCGCGAGCCGGGGCGACTGCCAAGCAGGCGGTGCACGGTGCTGACCTCGGTGGGGATCTGCCCGCGTACCTCGGCGCTGACCTGCAAGCGCTCGACCTGTTGGCCGATGGATTCCGTGAGGCGAGCGGCCGCCTTGCCGGTCGGCGCAGCCAGGCGAATGCGCAGCGGCCTGCCCTGCTCCACCGCGGGCGCCTGCAACAACGCCAGCAGGCGCACCACTGTGGTGGTTTTACCGGTGCCGGGGCCGCCGGTGATGATGCTGAAACCGGCACGGGTCGCCAGGGCGCAGGCAAGCTTCTGCCAGTCCACCTGGCCTGCTTGCGCACCCGCTTCGAACAACTGTGCCAGGCGCTCTGGCAGGTCGGCCGGTGGGGCCTCGGCCTGGGTCAGGCGCTGACGCAGGGTATGGTCGATGCGCCGCTCGTAGCTCCAGTAACGGCGCAGGTACAAGCGCTCGCTGCTGAGCACCAGCGGGCGAGCTTGCTGGCCTGGAGTATCGCCGATGGCCACCAGCGGGCTGGCAGCAATGCGCTGGCGCCAGGCCTGCAGATCGAGGTTGGCCAACAACTGCGATGGCAACAGCAAGGGGCCGGTCAGGGCGTCACCTTCGGGCGGCAGCGACAAGGCAAAATCGGGCTCAGCCAAGGTTTGTTGCAGGTCCAGGCAGACATGCCCATGGCCCAGCTGGTGGCTGGCCAGCGCCGCCGCCAGTAATAGCAACGGGTCACTGCCGGGGTCGCGCTCTTCAAGGAACATCACGAACGCGCGGTCCAGGGCACGCAGCCAGCCCCGCTCTACCCAGCGGTCGAGCAGTTGCAGCAGGTCACCGCTGTCATGCTGCGGCGCCAGCGCCAACAGGTGCTCGGCGTGCAGCGGGGTGGGTAACAGGTCGACCAGCTTTCGGCTTATGGCGCGGCTCATATCGAAGCTCCGGCAAACAGGTCCTGCTGAGCGGGCGCACGCTCACCGCGGAACAACGCATCCAGGCTTTCGATCAGCTCGCGCGGCGGCTTGGTGTGGTACACGCCATGGCCGCTGCTGCTGGCGCCGCGCAGGAAGATGAACAGGGCGCCGCCGACATGGCGGTCGTAATCGTAGTCCGGCAGGCGGGCACGCAACTGCCGGTGCAGCGCAAGCAGATACAGCACGTACTGCAGGTCGTAGCGATGCTCGATGATGGCCTTTTCCATGGCCATGGCGTCGTAGGCCTGGATGTCCGGGCCCAGCCAGTTGGACTTGTAATCGGCCACGTAGTACTGCCCGTCCAGCTCGAACGCCAGGTCGATGAAGCCCTTGAACATGCCGTTGAGCACGGTCGGCTGCGCCGCAGGGCGCGCCAGGCCGGGGTGGGTGTAGCGTGCGACTAGCCGATCGAGCTGTTCGGCTTCGACCTGGTGGCTGGCGAACCAGAACTCCATCTCGATCTGGTAGTGCTGCAACTGCGCGAGGGTCACGCTCTGCGGGTTGCCCGGCAACGGCAGCGCCTCGACCAGCAAACGTTGCAGCCACTGGTCAAGGGTGGCAATCCAGCCCGTCCAGTCACGGCGGTTGCAGCGCTGGCCAACCGCACGTTCGATCAGCTGAGGGTTGCTGCTGACCTGGCCGAACCCCTCATGGCCCGCCCATTCCAGCAACCCATGAAGGAAGGTGCCCGGGTTGGGCCCACGCGGGAAACGGTGGATATCGCCGCTGTCGGCCGGGACCTCGCGCAGTACCTGGGCATCAGCCACTTCGTCATCCAGCAGTTGCTGGGCCTGCGAGCTGTCGGCAACGAGCGTCTGATCGCCGACGCGCAGGGCACTGTACGAAGCGATCCACCAGTGCTCGGCAGCCGAGCGGCGCGGTTTGCGTGCGGGCAGCAGCTCACGTTCGGCGTGTGGCATGCGATACACCTGCTCATCTGCCTGCGGCAGGCCTGGGCACGCGATGTGCGGGCAGGCCGCTGCCAATGCCTGCAACCACTCGCCAAGTTGCCCGGAGCTCGCCAGGGCAAGGCCACCACCCAGCAAGTAGCCAAATGCCGAGCGGTGCAGTTGCGAACTTTTCTGGTTGCCGCGCTTGAGGTCGGCAACACCCAGCCAGCAAGCATGCTGGGCACGGGTCAGGGCGACGTAGAGCAGGCGCAAGTCTTCGGCCAGGCGCTCGTCGTCGGCACGCTCGATTTGCACCTGGTCCGGGGTAAGGGTGAGGTGAGCGTTGCCTTGGCTATCATGCCAGGCCAGCGGCAGGCGGCTGCCGTCCACCGGTTTACTGGTGCAGATGAACGGCAAGTAGACCAAGGGGTACTCCAGGCCCTTGGACTTGTGGATCGTTACCACCTTGACCAACTGCTCGTCGCTTTCCAGGCGCAGGATCTGCTCTTCACCCGCCTGCCCGGAACTGGCCAGGTGCTCGGCCAGGTCACGGATCAGCGCCTGTTCACCGTCCAGCTCACCGGAAGCCTGCTGCAACAGCTCGGCCAGGTGCAGCAGGTTGGTCAGTACCCGTTCGCCATCACTGCGACGGATCAGCGTGCGCGGTAGCTGGAAGTCGTGCAGCAGGTGCCGCAGCATCGGCAGCACGCCCTGACGTTGCCAGGTGTCACGGTAATGACGAAAACGCATGACCCAGCCTTCCCAGACCCGCTCGTCCTGGTTCAACCGGTCCAGCGCGGCCAGCGAAAGGCCCAGTGTAAGGCTGGCAAGTGCAGCCTTTAGCAGGCGCTCCGAGTCTGGCTCGGCGCAGGCCTTGAGCCAGGCCAGCAGGTCGTGGGCTTCCTGGGCGGCGAACACCGAGTCTTTATCGGACAGGTACACGCTGCGCACGTCACGCGCAGCCAGTTCGGCGCGGACCATTTGCGCTTCATGGCCATCACGTACCAGGATGGCGATGTCCGAGGGCAGGCACGGGCGCAATGCGCCCTCACCGTTCTGGAAGCCCACCGTGCCCTGTTGCCCACCATTGAGCAAGGCGACGATATGGCTGGCGCAACTGGCCGCCAACTGCTGGCGGTAGACGCTGCTGGAAACCGGCTCTTCGCTTTCCAGCTGCCAGCATTGCAAGGCTGCGCACGCTTCACCGTCGACCAGCAATTGCTCGCCACGGCCTTTGGCGCGCACCTCGATGAACGGCAGCGGGTTGTCATCGGCCTCGCGGAACAGGAATGCACCCCGCCCCGTTTCACGCGCCTCGGCCTGCAGGAACACCTGATTGACCGCCGCAACCATGGCCTTGCTGGAGCGGTAGTTGGTGTCCAGGCTGTGCAGGCGGCCGCTGGTGGCGCGCCGGGCAGCGAGGTAGGTGTAGATATCGGCACCCCGGAAGGCGTAGATCGCCTGCTTGGGGTCACCAATCATGAACAGGCCGGTTTGCGTGCGGTTTTCGCTGATCTGGTAGATGCGCTCGAAAATGCCGTACTGCACCGGGTCGGTGTCCTGGAATTCGTCGATCAGCGCTACCGGGAACTGTTCTCGGATCAGGCTGGCCAAGCGCTCACCTGCCTCACTGGCCAAGGCGTATTGCAGGCGCACCAGCATGTCATCGAAGCCCATCTCCGCACGCCGGCGCTTCTCCACTTCGAACCGTGCCGATACCCAGTTGGCAGCATGCTCGAGCAAAGGCGCATCCGGGCTTTCCAGGGCCTGCAATTGCTGCTGCAAGGTCTGCATGGCGTTCAGCGCCGGGTGCTCGGGTGGCTCGCCTTTCCAGGCTTCGGCCATGCCCACCGGGGTCAGGCGAGTGAAGCCTGTACCCAGGTCGAGCTCCACCAGTTGCTCATCACCCGCCCAGGCGCAGAGCTTGTCGAACCAAGGCTCGAAGTAGCGGGCCTGCATCTTGCGGCCGTCGACCTGTTTGGCGGCCAGTGCATCGCGGCAGATTTGCCGCAGCTCCTCGGACCACTGCGCCCACGGCGCCTTGAGCCGGGCCAGTTGTTCACCACGTTGTTGTAGCGATGCCTGGATCAGTGCGGCGGGTTCTGGCCCATCCTGCAGGGCACGCACACGGCCGAACAGCGGGCGGATGCGCGGCAGCAAGGCATCGGGGCTGACCCAGTGGCTGCGCACCCAGGCCAACGCCTCGCCTTGCATGCCATAACAGAAACGCCGCCAGTAATCGCGCATCACCTGGCCCAGCAGCTCACTGTGGTCGGTTTCCAGGGTCTGGGTGAACAGGCTGCCGCTGTCGAAAGCATGCTCGCGCAACATGCGCTGGCACCAGCCGTGAATGGTCGACACGGCGGCTTCGTCCATCCACTGCACGGCGATTTCCAGGCGGCCGGCACAACGCGGCCAGGCCTCTTGCGGGTAGTCATCACGCAACTGGTGCAACAGCGGGTCGGCAGCTTCAAGTTCGCCACGGAAAAAGCGTGCGGCTTCGGCCAGGCGGGCGCGGATACGTTCGCGCAGTTCTTTGGTGGCGGCGTCGGTGAAGGTCACCACGAGGATTTGCGGAGGCAGCAGTTCGCGCTCGAAGCCTTGCTCACCACCATGGCCGAGGATCAGCCGCAGGTAGAGCGCCGAAATGGTGAAGGTCTTGCCCGTGCCGGCGCTGGCCTCGATCAGCTGGCTGCCATGCAGCGGGAAACTCAATGCCAATGGACGTGCCTGGGTCATGCGCCTTTCTCCGGGTTGCCCAGGGTTTGCCAAGGGGCGGTGAACAACGGGCGGTACAACGTTTCGCACCAGCCTTCAAAGGTTTCGTCAGCGGTGAGTGCGGCAAAATCGCGGAACTGGCGTGCCAGGGCGATGCTCTCGCTACGCTCGCCAAAGCTGGTGCGCTCGTCACCTTCGTAGGCGCGAGCAGCAGCTGCCAGGGCCTTGTCGGCATCGTCCTGGGCCAGCCAGGCGAATGCCGTCTTGGCCGCAACCGGCAGCGGCGCGTTCATCGCCGCCTGGCGGGCCACCAACAGGTCGCTCAATAGCTGTGCGGCCTGGTTTTGCGGCAACGGAGCCAGCAACAAGGTCAGGTCACTGGCCACCAACGCACTGTTGTAAGGGTAGCCCGCAGCACAAGCCGCCAGGTGCGTGACCCACGGCGCAATCAAACGGTGCCACTTGAGGTTGTTACGCCCGGCGCTGATGGTGTTGGGTACGGTGGTGATGCTGAGCAGGCTCTGGTCAGGCGCCTGGAACACCCGGCCCAGCCAACCTTCAAGGCGATGCTGGCCGTGCTCGAAATGCACCGGCAACGCGCCCTCGACCAGTTGCGGCCAGCGTTGCAACAACTGGCCATGGCGTTGCAGCAGGTCGGGTAGTGGTTCAATCAGTTCGCTTTGCAGCAGCTCGCCGAAACCGGCCAGCGGCAGTAGACCACAGGCTTGCAGGCGACGGGCCTGGGCGTGCAAGGCTTGCTCGGCGTTATCCGGCTCGGACAAGGCTGCACCCAGCAAACTTTCGCTGGCGCCGTAGCGTTGCAGGGTGTCGAGGACGAAGGGTTCTTCGTCCGGGGTGGGTGCCTCCAGCGCTTCGAAATACACCTTCAGCCGCTGACTGAAGAAATGCCGCACCGGGTGGCGCAGGAAGTCGTTCAGCTGGGTCAGGGTCAAGGCTTCATCGTCGTGATAAGGCGCCAGAGTGGAGTCGCCCTGCTCGTCTTGCTGGTCCTGCCGGTGCAGCACCTGCCATTCGTGGGCAAAGCTGAACAGCGGGCTGCCTTTCTGGAAGTAACGCGGGCTGAATGGCTGCAGCGGGTGCTCTTGGGTCATGGCATGCAGCAGCTGTTCGCCCGGTTGTGCAGGCTGCCCTTGCTCCGCACCGGCCAGGCGCCAGCCGGCGGCGAGGTGGTCACGCAACTGACCGATCAGTACCGAGGCCGGGCGTTCGCTGTTGTCGCGAATACTGCGCCCGACCCAGCTGACATAGAGCTGGTCACGTGCCGATAGCAGCGCTTCGAGCAGCAAGTATCGGTCATCCTCGCGGCGCGAACGGTCACCTGGGCGGTAGTCGCTGGCCATCAGGTCAAAGTCCAGCGGTTGCTGGGCGCGGGGGTAGTCGCCATCGTTCATGCCCAGCAGGCAGACCACGCGGAACGGGATGGCACGCATCGGCATCAGGGTGCAGAAATTCACCGCGCCGGCGAGGAAGCGTTGCGACAGCTTGCCCTGATCGAGGCCCGACAGCCAGGCTTCACGCACCACGGTCAATGGCAGCGGGTCGTGGAGGCCAACGGCCTCGCATACTTCAAGCCAGCTGTCGCGCAGGTCCTGCAATTGCATCAGCAACAGTTCATCACGCTCGCCCTCGGCAAGGAAGAACACCTGCAACAATGCATGCAGGCGCTCGCCCCACTGGCTGACGGTAGCAGGCTCGGACAAGGCCTGACACGCCACTTCGAGTGCATCGAGCAGCGCGGCCAGCGGGCCGATCAGTGCCGCATCCAGGCCACCAATTTCATCGTAAGGCTCAATGCCGTCGCACGCGTCACCCACACCCACCGCGTAACCCAGCAACATGCGCCGCAAGCCGAAACGCCAGCTGTTCTGTTCAAGCCCTGCGGGCAAGCCCAGGCTGGCGCGCTGCTCGGCATTGAGCCCCCAGCGTATGCCGGCACCCTCGATCCAGCGGTGAAGCGTGGGCAGGTCGTTTTCGCGGATGCCGAAGCGGGCGCGGACTGCCGGAACGTCCAGCAGGTCGAGCACCTCGCTGACCGCAAAGCGGCTGTCCGGCAACTTGAGCAGGTGCTCCAGGGCAATCAGCAATGGCTCGCGGCCGCGCTGGCCCTGGTCGGTAAGGGTGAAGGGGATAAAGCGTGGGTCATTGCGCTGCAACTGGCCGAATACGGCGCGGATATGCGGCGCGTAGGTGTCAATGGCCGGCAGCATGACGATTACGTCACGCGGGCGTAGCGTGGGGTCGGCGCTGAAGCGGGCCAGCAACTGGTCGTGAAGGATCTCCACTTCGCGTTGCGGGCTGTGGGCAATATGGAAACGAATCGAGCGGTCTTTTGCGGTATCGACCGGCGACCATCGCTCGCGGGTTTCGGCGAGCGGGCGCAGCTCGAGGATATCGTCTTGCAGCTGGTTCAGCAGCGTGGTGGGCGAGCCGTCACTGAACAGGTCGATGCGACCATCACTGAATACACCTTGGTAGCTGCCTGGGTCGTCGTAGCTGTCGAGCAGGTTGATATAGTCCCGGCCTTGTTTGCCCCACGCCGCCAACAACGGATGGGCGTGCTGATGCAATGACTGGTCGTCCAGTTGCAGGGGCATGCCCTGTTTGCGTTGCTGGCGCTTGTACTGATGGCGCAGCAGGTCCTTGTCGGCAACGATATCGGCCCAGTGGTGGCGGCAGGGGTTGTGCACGCACAGCAGCACCTGACTAAAGCGCGCCAACCCCGCCAGTGCTTCCAGCGCCTGGGCTGGCAGCGAGGAAATGCCGAATACGATTACCCGCGATGGCAGCCCGGCAGGTGCCTCCTGCAGGCTGTTGATACGCTCGATGAAGCGTTGATGTACCCCGGCGCGGCTCTGTGCCATCCCTTCTTCGCCAACATCGTCCAGCAGCGCACGCCACAGTTCGGCTTGCCAGCGGTTGCCCCCAGGCAGCGCTTTGCGCTCGCCCCGTGCAGTATTGAGGATGTGCTCGCCCGCAGCCCAGTCCTTTAGCCAGTCGGCACGGTAGACCTGGTACTGGTCGAACAGGTCGGCCAGCCGCTCGGCGAGTTGGTAACGCTTGCGCAGGTCGCTGTCATCGGTAAGGAAACGCCGCAGCGGCTCGAAATGCGGGCGCTCGATCAACGCTGGCAGCAGGCGCATGAGGCGCCAGGTAAGCGGAGCCTTGTCGAGCAGGGAAACTTCCGGGATCTCGTCGCGGCCCAGCACGCTCCGGTACAGCTTCCACATGAAGCTGCCTGGCAATTGCACATCGATTGCAGCGGCGATGCCACAGCCGCCCAGGTCGTCTGCCAGCGGGTCTTCGGCCAAGGCCAACTTGAGCCATTGGGCGATGCCATTGCTCTGTACCAGCGCGATTTCGTTTTCTAGCGGCGCCAGGGGGTAGCGACGCATCCAGCTCACTACCAGGCTGCGCAGGTCGTCGAGGCGGTTGCCATGGACGATCATGAAGCCGGGGTGGAGATGGGTGTTTTGGGGCATCGGAAACTCTCTGGCAGGTGCTGAGGTCGGTGGGGGAAACGATATCACGCGTGATGCGTTCCCTGTGGGAGCGACTGTCTTGCTCAATTTCTGAATGCTGGCGCAAATCCCTGTGGGAGCGGGCGCGCCCGCGAACACCGGCAAAGCCGGTGCCATCCACCGCGTTCTCTGCTTCGCGGGCGCGCCCGCTCCCCCCGGGT
>NZ_JBNNVS010000029.1:0-68446 GCF_050280665.1 Pseudomonas sp. NPDC089547
GTGTGATCCACGTCTACACCCACGACTCCATCGGCCTGGGCGAAGACGGCCCGACTCACCAGCCGATCGAGCAGCTGGCCAGCCTGCGCAGCACGCCGAACCTGGACACCTGGCGCCCGGCCGACGCGGTGGAATCCGCCGTGTCCTGGAAGCACGCCCTGGAGCGTAAGGACGGCCCGTCGGCGCTGATCTTCTCGCGCCAGAACCTGCAACACCAGGACCGCGACGCCCAGCAGATCGCCGATATCGCCCGTGGCGGCTACGTGCTCAAGGACTGCGCTGGCGAGCCTGAGCTGATCCTGATTGCCACCGGTTCCGAAGTGGGCCTGGCTGTTCAGGCCTTCGACAAACTGACCGAGCAAGGCCGCAAGGTGCGTGTCGTGTCGATGCCGAGCACCAGCGTGTTCGACGCCCAGGACGCTGCCTACAAGCAGTCGGTACTGCCGCTGGAAGTGGGTGCGCGCATCGCCATCGAAGCTGCCCACGCCGACTTCTGGTACAAGTACGTCGGCCTGGAAGGCCGTATCATTGGCATGACCACCTACGGTGAGTCGGCGCCGGCTTCGGCACTGTTCGAAGAATTCGGCTTCACCCTGGAGAACATCCTGGGTACTGCCGAAGAGCTGCTGGAAGACTGATGTAACAAATGGAGGGCAGTGACGCCCTCCAGGTCGTGCAAGGGGAGGGCTCTGCCCTCCATCGCGACACAAGGCCGCTCCTACAGGGTACTGCGCATGCAGCCCTTGTAGGAGCGGCCTTGTGTCGCGATGGGCCGCAACGCGGCCCCAAATGCCATCATGCGTTAGCGAGCCAACGAATGCCCCACCTGCGTCCCTACAAAGTTGCACTCAACGGTTATGGCCGTATCGGCCGCTGTGTCCTGCGCGCGCTGTTCGAGCGGGGGGCGAAGGCCGGTTTCGAGATCGTCGCGCTGAACGACCTGGCCGACCAGGCCAGCCTGGAATACCTGACCCGCTTCGACTCCACCCACGGGCGTTTCCCCGGTGAAGTGAAGGTCGACGGCGATTGCCTGCATATCAATGGCGACTGCGTGAGGGTAATGCGCAGTGCTACCCCTGAAGGCATCGACTGGGCAGCGTTGGACATCGACCTGGTGCTGGAGTGCTCCGGCGCCTACAACACCCGTGCCGATGGGCAGCGTTTCCTCGATGCCGGCGCACCGCGCGTGCTGTTCTCCCAGCCGATGGCCAGCGAGGCCGATGTCGATGCCACGGTGGTCTACGGGGTCAACCAGGCCTGCCTGACCGGCAGCGAGCGCCTGGTGTCCAACGCCTCGTGTACCACCAACTGCGGCGTGCCGCTGCTGCGTGTGCTGGACCAGGCGTTCGGCATTGAATATGTGCAGATCACCACCATTCACTCGGCGATGAACGACCAGCCGGTGATCGACGCCTATCACCACGAAGACCTGCGCCGCACGCGCTCGGCGTTCCAGTCGGTGATCCCGGTGTCCACTGGTCTGGCGCGTGGCATCGAGCGCCTGCTCCCGGAACTTGCCGGGCGAATCCAGGCCAAAGCGGTACGTGTGCCCACCGTCAACGTCTCGTGCCTGGACATCACCCTGCAGACCGCCCGCGACACCACCGCGGCCGAGGTCAACCGGGTATTGCGTGAGGCGGCGCTGGACGGCCCGCTTAAAGGCTTGCTGGCCTACACCGAGCTGCCCCACGCCAGCTGTGATTTCAACCATGACCCGCATTCGGCCATCGTCGATGCCAGCCAGACCCGTGTTTCCGGCCCCCGCCTGGTGAACCTGCTGGCCTGGTTCGACAACGAATGGGGTTTTGCCAACCGTATGCTCGACGTTGCCGAACACTTTCTGCACGTCGTTCACCCAACCCGCAACAAACAGCCCTGAAGGACTGCATTCATGACCGTGTTGAAGATGACCGACCTCGACCTGCAAGGTAAGCGCGTACTGATCCGCGAAGACCTCAACGTGCCTGTGAAGGACGGTGTGGTAGCCAGCGACGCGCGTATCCTGGCAGCGCTGCCGACCATCAAGCTGGCCCTGGAGAAGGGCGCAGCGGTAATGGTCTGCTCGCACCTGGGCCGCCCGACCGAAGGCGAGTTCTCTGCCGACAACAGCCTCAAGCCGGTTGCCGAATACCTGAGCAAGGCCCTGGGCCGCGACGTGCCACTGGTTGCCGACTACCTGGACGGTGTCGAGGTCAAGGCCGGTGACGTGGTGTTGTTCGAGAACGTGCGCTTCAACAAGGGCGAGAAAAAGAACGCCGACGAACTGGCGCAGAAATACGCTGCCCTGTGCGACGTGTTCGTCATGGACGCGTTCGGTACTGCTCACCGTGCCGAAGGTTCGACCCACGGTGTGGCCAAGTTCGCCAAGGTCGCCGCTGCCGGCCCGCTGCTGGCTGCCGAGCTGGACGCCCTGGGCAAGGCCCTGAAGGCCCCGGCCAAGCCGATGGCCGCCATTGTTGCCGGCTCCAAGGTGTCCACCAAGCTGGACGTGCTGAACAGCCTGAGCAGCGTTTGCGACCAGCTGATCGTTGGCGGCGGCATTGCCAACACCTTCCTGGCCGCTGCTGGCCACCCGGTAGGCAAGTCGCTGTACGAGCCTGACCTGGTCGACACCGCCAAGGCCATTGCCGCCAAGGTCAGCGTGCCTCTGCCAGTCGACGTGGTGGTGGCCAAGGAGTTCGCGGAAACCGCCGAAGCCACCGTCAAGGCCATTGCCGACGTAGCTGCTGACGACATGATCCTGGACATCGGCCCGCAAACCGCTGCCAACTTCGCCGAGCTGCTGAAGTCGTCGAAGACCATCCTGTGGAACGGCCCGGTCGGCGTGTTCGAGTTCGACCAGTTCGGTAACGGCACCCAGGTACTGGCCAAGGCCATCGCTGACAGCGCCGCGTTCTCCATCGCCGGTGGCGGTGACACCCTGGCAGCCATCGACAAATATGGCGTCAGCGAGCAAATCTCCTACATTTCTACCGGTGGTGGCGCCTTCCTCGAGTTCGTCGAGGGCAAGGTCCTGCCAGCGGTGGCAATCCTGGAAGAGCGGGCCAAGGCCTGATGACGTCGGCGCTTGGCAAAGGGAGTGGCCTGATGGTCAAGCAATTGCCTGTGATGATGCTGGCTGGCCTGCTGAGCGCCTGCTCTGGCAGCCCGGCCTCGGATGCCGACCCGGCACATCCGCCCAAGGGCGGTTGCTACCAGTCCGAATGGCAGGCCGAAACCGTGCCGGTCATCAGCAAGCGCGTGGGCCCGGAAGGCCTGGAAAAGTACGACGAAGACCACCAGCGCAAGGCGCCGGGTTGCCCGTGACCCCGGCGTTTCGTCGGGTCAGGCAACCAAGCGACCGCTGTGTGGTCATCTAGAGGATATGCAATGAAAGCGCTTTTGGCCGTGACGGCCCTGGCGACACTGGCAGGATGCTCACTGCTGCAGCCGGCGCAACCCGCCCCGGCAGACAACTGGACCCGTTGGGTCTGTGACACCCAGGCCGAAGTGCTGTGGCGCTTCGCCGATGCACAACGCGACCAGGTTGACGTGCGCCTTGGCGGCGGCGACCAGGTCTACCGGCTCAAGTCCGAGCCGGGTGCCTCGGGTGCGCTGTACAGCGATGGCATGCTGGCCTTCCACACCAAGGGCGAAGAAGGCCTGGTGTACTGGGTGGCAACCAACGATCTGATTGGGCGGGGCTGCAAGGCACCGTGACTGGCCGGGCCGCGTGAATGGCCCACACTACTTGAACAGCAACCGCCCCTGCGGCAGGCTTGCACGAAACAAACGACGCTTGTCGGGAGAGAGATACACAATGGCACTCATTAGCATGCGCCAGATGCTGGACCACGCCGCCGAGTTCGGTTACGGCGTACCAGCTTTCAACGTCAACAACCTCGAGCAGATGCGCGCCATCATGGAAGCGGCCGACAAGACCGACTCCCCGGTGATCGTCCAGGCTTCGGCCGGTGCCCGCAAATACGCTGGCGCCCCGTTCCTGCGTCACCTGATCCTGGCTGCCATTGAAGAGTTCCCGCACATCCCGGTGTGCATGCACCAGGACCACGGCACCAGCCCTGACGTCTGCCAGCGCTCGATCCAGCTGGGCTTCAGCTCGGTGATGATGGACGGCTCGCTCGGTGAAGACGGCAAGACCCCGACCGACTACGAGTACAACGTCCGCGTTACCCAGCAAACCGTTGCCATGGCACATGCCTGCGGCGTTTCGGTGGAAGGCGAGCTGGGCTGCCTGGGTTCGCTGGAAACCGGCATGGCCGGTGAAGAAGACGGTATCGGCGCCGAAGGCGTGCTGGACCACAGCCAGATGCTGACCGACCCGGAAGAGGCCGCCGACTTCGTCAAGAAGACCCAGGTTGACGCCCTGGCGATCGCCATCGGTACCAGCCACGGTGCCTACAAGTTCACCAAACCACCTACCGGTGACGTGCTGGCCATCGACCGCATCAAGGAAATCCACAAGCGCATCCCCAACACCCACCTGGTGATGCACGGTTCTTCCTCGGTACCGCAAGAGTGGCTGGCGATCATCAACCAGTACGGCGGCGACATCAAGGAAACCTACGGTGTGCCGGTCGAAGAGATCGTTGAAGGCATCAAGTACGGCGTGCGCAAGGTCAACATCGACACCGACCTGCGTCTGGCATCCACCGGTGCCATGCGTCGCCTGATGGCCACCAACCCAAGCGAGTTCGACCCACGCAAGTTCTTTGGCGAAACCGTCAAGGCCATGCGTGACGTGTGCATCGCCCGTTACGAAGCCTTCGGCACTGCCGGTAATGCCTCGAAGATCAAGCCGATCTCCCTCGAAGGCATGTACCAGCGCTACCTGAAAGGTGAGCTGGCCGCCAAGGTCAACTGATCTTCAGGCAGCAATGAAAAAACCCGCAGCGATGCGGGTTTTTTTATGCGCGTCAGAATGTGACATCCATGCTGGAGCATTCGCATGCACATTATTCCGGCAGACTGACCGTTAGTCGGCTACCGTACAGGTGAATCACTGATAGCGTTCTGATTGCATTGCGCGTTGCATTCTCAGGTCTAGAGTATTAATGGATCCAACCGTATCTTGAAGTCGGTCACATAACAGAGAAGCAGCATGGATGGCGCTCAAGCTCAACCACAGCCACTGGATGGCAGCTCGGTACTTCTGGTAGTAGATGACTACCCGGAAAACCTGATCAGCATGCGGGCCTTGCTGGCCCGGCAGGATTGGCAAGTGTTGACGGCAAGCTCGGGGATGGAAGCCCTGAGTGCGTTGCTCGAACACGACGTCGACCTGGTCTTGCTGGATGTACAGATGCCGGAAATGGACGGCTTTGAAGTTGCCCGGCTGATGCGCGGCAGCCAGCGTACCCGGCTGACCCCGATCATATTCCTCACCGCCAACGAACAGTCCGAAGCGGCCGTGCTCAAAGGCTACGCCAGCGGCGCCGTGGACTACATGTTCAAACCGTTCGACCCGCAAATTCTCAAGCCCAAGGTCCAGGCGCTGCTCGAACAGCAGCGCAACCGCCGCATGCTGCAACGTCTGAGCCGCGAGCTGGAGGCCGCCAGGGCGTTCAACGCATCGATTCTGGAGAACGCCGCCGAGGGCATCCTGGTGGTGGATGCCCAGGGCATCATCAGCTTTGCCAACCCGGCCATTTCACGCTTGCTGTCGGCCCCCGTGCAGCAGTTGCAGGGGGCCCACCTGCTTGACCTGATACAACTGGCCAGCGCCTGCCTGTGGAATGAGTCGGACTTCTACCAGGCCTATCTGGGGCGGCGGATATTCCGTGTGCATGATGCCCAACTGCGTACCCTGAGTGGCGAACTGGTGCCCGCGGCGTTGTCCTGTGCACCGCTGCCGGCCGACCAGCAAGCCATGGTGGTGACGGTGCTGGACATGTCAGTGGTGCGCAACCTGCACCAGCAACTGGAGTACCAGGCCGTTACCGACCCGCTCACCGGGTTGCTCAACCGGCGTGGTTTCTACCAGGCGGCAGAGGGTGCGCTGCTGCGCAACGAGCGTTCGGACAAGGCGCAGGCGCTGATGTACATGGACCTGGACGGCTTCAAGCGCATCAACGACTCGTTGGGCCACGAAACCGGAGACCGCGTGCTGCGCTGGGTTGGCGAGCAACTGAAAGACTGCCTGGGCAGCGAGGCCTTGCTGGCGCGGATGGGCGGTGATGAGTTCACCGCACTGTTCGACAGCCTGCCTTACCCCGAGCAGGCGGGGCGTTACGCCGAAAAATTGCTTGAACGTATTTCCATCAGCCATCAGATCGAAGGGCTTGATGTAACCCTTGGCGTCAGCATCGGCATCGCCACCTACCCGGACTGCGGGGCCAATGTCGAAGGCCTGCTGCGCGCAGCCGACGCAGCGATGTACGCCGCCAAGCAGGCCGGTCGCCAGCAGTACCGGTTCTATGACCAGGAGCTCAACGGGCGGGCACGCTCACGGCTGATGCTGGAAGATGGCGTGCGTGCCGCCATCGAACAGCAGGACTTCACCCTGGTGTACCAGCCGCAGGTGTCGTTCATTGACGGCCGTCTGCGGGGGTTCGAGGCCTTGCTGCGTTGGCAGCACCCCAGCGTTGGCGACGTACCGCCGGGGCTGTTCATTCCGTTGCTGGAAGAAGCGCGCCTGATCAACCGCCTGGCCAGCTGGATCTATCGTCAGGGCGCGGCCCAGCGCCAGGCCTGGTACGAACGCTTCCCCGCAGACCTTGTGCTTGGCATCAGCCTGAGCCGTGCGCAGTTCGTCATGCCTGGCCTGGTCGAGGAACTGCAGCGGGTCATCGAGCTTTACCAGCTTGTTCCGGCGCAGCTGGAGGTGGAGGTCGCGGAAACCTCGCTGATGTACAACATCGACGCGGCCGTGAAACAGATCCACCGCTTGCGCGAGCTGGGGGTGCGGGTGGCCCTGGATGACTTTGGTGCGGGCGACTGTTCGTTGCGCATGCTGCGCGACCTGCCAATCGACACCCTCAAGCTCGATCGCCACCTGGTGGCACGCCTGCCCGATTCGGCGGTGGATGCTGCGCTGGTGCGCAGCGTGATCGGCCTGTGTGCCGACTACCGCATCACGGTGATTGCCGAAGGCGTGGAAACCCCGACCCAGGCCGCGTGGCTGAAGGCCAATGGTTGCGAATACGTGCAGGGCTTTTTGGTGGCTTACCCAATGACGGCGGCGGACGCCAGCGGCTTCCCGGCGATTTTCTCCTGGCCAGGGTCATGATTGGCTAGAATCGGCATTCGTTACGCCGAATGCAGCGCCATGACCGTACTACGTTACTTGCAAGCATACCCCCCGCACCTGCAGCAGCAAGTGCGCCAGATGATCGACAGCGACCGCTTGGGTGAGTACCTGCAGCGCCGTTACGCCGAGCGCCACGATGTGCAAAGCGACAAGGCGTTGTACGGTTATGCCCAGGATTTGCGCCAGCAGTACCTGCGCAGTGCGCCGAACCTGGACAAGGTGCTGTTCGACAATCGCCTCGACCTGACCCATCGGGCGCTGGGCCTGAACACGGCGGTGTCGCGGGTGCAGGGCGGCAAGCTCAAGGCGAAGAAGGAAATCCGCATTGCCTCGCTGTTCAAGGAAGCCGCGCCGCAGTTCTTGCGCATGATCGTGGTGCACGAGCTGGCGCACCTGCGCGAGCGCGATCACAACAAGGCGTTCTACCAGCTCTGCCAGCACATGGAGCCGGACTACCACCAACTGGAATTCGACCTGCGCGTCTACCTGACCTATCGGGAGCTGCCGGGCAACTGTTAAGGACCACGCAGCATGGAAGTGAGCAAGACCAAGAGCAGCTTCTACCGCCGGCTTTACGTGGCCTGGCTGATCGACAGCCAGACCGCGACCAGCGTACCTGCCCTGATGGAGGCTACTGGCATGCCGCGGCGCACCGCCCAGGACACCATCGCGGCCCTGGCCGACCTGGACATCGTCTGCGAGTTTGAACAGCAGGAGGGCGCACGCAACCACGCCGGGCATTACCGCATTCATGACTGGGGCGCGATCGACAAGCAGTGGATCATCCAGCACCTGCGGCAGATACGGGAAGTGCTCGGGTATCCCTGAACGGCCAAAATAGAGGCAAATTGACACTATTGGCCGCTGCTCCCGGAAACAGCTTTGTGTAATCTCATCGCCAGTGTGTCCCTCCATTGCGAAAGGACGTGAGCATGCGGCCACTGCTTTGTGTTCTGGGTTTACTGGCAATGATGCTGGCAACACCCGCCCCGGGTCACGCCAGGCTACGCCTGGTGGCCGATAACTGGCCGCCGTTCACCGATGCCAGCATGGCGGGCGGTGGCCTGGCGACCAGTATTGTCACCACTGCGCTGGCCCGCGCAGGCTACGCCGCCAGTGTCGAAGAGGCACCTTGGGCGCGGGCGCTGCTGGGGGTGAGTGAAGGGCGTTACGACGTGCTGATCAATGCCTGGCAGAACGATGCCCGCGCCCTTGTCGGGCAGTTCTCCAGCGCCTATCTGACGAACCGCATTCGCTTGCTGCAGCGCACGGGGGAGGTGTTCCGCTACCAGCGTCAGTCGGACTTGTACCCTTACAGCATTGCCGTGGTGCGTGATTACGCCTACTCACCTGAGTTCGACGGCGATACCCGGTTGAACAAGGTGCCGGTGCGCAACTTCTCGTCGGCGGTGCGCATGCTGGCGGCCGGGCGGGTGAACCTGGCGGTAGAGGACGAGTATGTGGCGCGTTACAACCTGCAGCGTGAGCCGCAGGAAGTGCGCGATGGGGTGATGCTGGTGGAGCCGCCGCTGGGGGAGAACACCTTGCATATACTGGTCAGCCTGAAGCACCCGGAGCATGCGCGGATTGTCGAGCGGTTCGAGCGTGCGATTGTGGCGATGAAGGCCGACGGCAGCTATGCCCGGCTGTTGCGTCAGCATGGCTTTTGATCGCGGTTGCCTGTACCGGCCCTTTCGCGGGCACGCCCGCTCCCACAGGATTCATACACACCTCAAGACCTGCGCGGTCCCTGTGGGAGCGGGCGTGCCCGCGAAAGGGCCGGTACAGGCAACACAAGGCTCAGGCCGGCGCACCTTCCTTGATCAGGTGCGCAGCCAAGGTCCGCAACGGCGCCAACTGCCGGCAGATCAATGCCAACTGCGTCTGCACCAGCCGCTGGTGCTCATCCAGTTCTTCCGGCATCTGCTCCAGGGCATTGGCCAGTGCCTCTTCGGCATCACTGTGAATGGCCACCGGCAGCCGCGCCGCGAGCCCGTTGGCAATCTCGTCCAGGCTACTGGCCAGGCTTTGCCCCGCACCTTCAATCAACTGCTCCTGCACCTCCGCCGGCAAGGCTGTATCGCGGTGCGCGCCCAACCCCGAGAGGTAGCTGAGCAAGGTGTGCGACAGCACCAGGAAGCGGAAGCCCACATCCGCCTCTTTACGGAAATGCCCTGGCTCCATCAGCATGTTGGCCAAGGTGGTGGATAGCGCAGCATCGGCGTTGTGGGCATTGCGCCGGGCCAGGCGGTAGGCCAGGTCGTCGCGCTTGCCATGGGCATACTGCTGCATGATCTGGCGCAGGTACACACTGGCACAGGCCAGGGTATTGGCCAGCGCCTTGTTCAGCCGCCGCCCTTGCCAGTCAGGCAGGAACAGGAATACCGCCAGGATGGCGATCAGGCTGCCCACCAGGGTATCGAACAGGCGCGGCAGGAACAGCCCATAGCCATCGCCGATCTGGTTGAAGCAGAACAGCACCATCAGGGTAATGGCAGCTGTAGCCAAGGCGTAGCGGGTGGTCCGGTTGACGAAGAACACCACCCCGGCGACCACGGCGAACAGCGACTGGATAACCGGGTTGGGGAACAGGTCGAACAATGCCCAACCCACCGTCAGGCCAACCGCGGTGCCAAAGATGCGCTGCACCAGTTTGCGCCGGGTAGCACCGTAGTTGGGCTGGCACACGAACAGCGTGGTGAGGATGATCCAGTAGCCTTGGGTCGGGTGGATCAAGTGCACCATGCCGTAGCCGATCGACAGCGCCAGCGGCAGGCGCAGGGCATGGCGGAACAACAGCGAGGTCGGCGTAAGCTGGGTGCGCAGGCGTGTCCACACGTCTTTCAGCGAGCGTGGCGAGCGGTCGAGCAGGCTGCTGTCGCTGGCATCGGCCAGGCTGTCCGGGTTGCTGGCGGCACTCAGCAGGCGGTCCAGGGTGGCCAGGTTGGCCGCCAGCGCCCGCAGCGAGCGCAACAGGCCACGCCATGCCGGGTTGCTCTGGATGCGCAGGTGCTCCAGCGAGGCGTTGAGGTCTTCAAGGGCTTCGGGATAACCGCTGGCCAGCACGAACGGCTGGCGCAGGCGGATCGAGCGTGCCAGCTCCTGGCAGGACGAACCCTGCTTGCGCAGCAGGCGCTGGCAGCGAAACATCACGTCGCTGTGGAAAAATGCATCGGTCAGGGCGTTGTAAGGGTAGTGCGAGGCACTGACCCGCTCGTGAATGTCCTGGGCCAGGAAGTACAGCTTCAGGTAACGGCTGACTTTGGAGTTCGGCTGGCTGTTGCCCACGCGGTGCAGGATGATTTCCTTGGCCGCGTTGAGCGCCGCCACCACCTTGCCGTTCTGCTGAGCCAGTTCCAGGCGCCGGGCTTCGACGTCGAGGGTGCGGATGGGCTCGAACAGGCTCGCCTTGAGCTTGAGGTAGCTGCCCAGTTCGAAGAACAGCTTGGCCAGGCTTTGCTGCACCGGCTGGTTGGAAAACAGCGCTTGCCACAGCACCGACAGCAGCCCGTACCAGGCCGCGCCCGCCACCAGCAGCAACGGCTCGTGCCAGAAGTCCGTCACCTCGCCGCCGCGCTGGTCCACCCCGATCATGGTGTAAACCGCCGTGATCAGTGTTGCCGAGGCAATTGCCCCATAGCGCTCGCCCAGGGCACCGAGCATGGTCAGGCCGAATGCGGCCAAGGCCAGCGCAACGACGAATATCCAGGGGTAGGGGAACAGCAGCTCCACCGCCAGCGCGGCGATGGCAAAACATACCAGGGTAACGGCCAGGGCGCTGAGGCGGCCCTGCCAGCTGTCGTCGGTTTCGGCCAGGGCGCTGGCGATGATGCCGAGGAACAGGGGGATCAGCAGGGCCATCTCGTTCTGGTACCAGCACAGGGCCAGGCTGCCGGTGAGGGCGATGGTGACCCGGATGCTGTAGCTGAACTTGTCTTGGCCCCACAGGCGACGCAGTGACTGACGGAACGAGCTCGATGACATGATGGCCTGCTAGGCAGTGATCAGAGGAATACCTTTCAGAACCGGTTACTGGGGCCGCTTTGCGGCCCTTCGCGGGCGCGCCCGCTCCCACAGGTACAACACAAGACCCTGTGGGAGCGGGCATGCCCGCGGAGGGGCGCGAAGCGGCCCAAATTCCGGCGCTGAGCACGGGCCAGCAAGAAGCGTTCCGTGCTGCTGAATGGATTCTACTCTACACGAACTGCGCTGCGGCGTTGGCCGATGCCCAGGCCCACTGGAAGTTGAAGCCGCCCAGGTGGCCGGTAACGTCGAGCACTTCGCCGATGAAGTACAGCCCGGGGCTTTTCAGCGACTCCATGGTCTTGGACGACACTTCGCGCGTATCCACGCCGCCCAGGGTGACTTCGGCGGTGCGGTAGCCTTCGGTGCCGGCCGGTACCACTTGCCAGTTCGCCAGTTTTTCAGCGATCTGTGCCAGCTCTGGCGGGGTGTACTGTTTCATCGGTCTGGACTCGAACCACTGTTCGGCCAGCAGGTTGGCCAGCTTGCGGGTGAACACCTCGCCCAGCACGGTCTTCAGCTCGGCATTGGCGCGCTCGCTCTGCATCTGTTGCAACCAGGTCAGCGCATCGCGGTCGGGCAGCAGGTTGATTACCACCGTGTCACCGGCTTCCCAGAACGAGGAAATCTGCAAGATCGCCGGGCCGCTCAGGCCGCGGTGGGTGAACAGCAGGTTCTCGCGGAAGCTGGTGCCATTGCAGCTGGCGGTGCAGTCCAGCGAGGTGCCGGACAACTCGGTGCACAGTGCCTTGAGTTGGGGCTCGGTGATGGTGAACGGCACCAACCCGGCGCGGGTCGGTAGCAGGGTGTGGCCAAACTGGCGCGCCACCTGGTAGCCGAAGCCGGTGGCACCCAGGGTCGGGATCGAAAGACCGCCGGTTGCGATCACCAGTGACTGGCAGGCGAACTGGCCACCGCTGGTCTGCAGCAGGTAGCCGGTTTCGGTCTTTTCGATCTGTTCGATGCTGGTGTGCATGCGGATTTCGGCGCCGGCCTCGTCGCACTCGGCCAGCAGCATGTCGAGGATGTCACTGGCCTTGTTGTCGCAGAACAGCTGGCCGAGCTTCTTCTCGTGGTACGCAACGCCATGCTTGCACACCAGTTCGATGAAGTCCCATTGGGTGTAGCGGGCCAGGGCCGACTTGCAGAAGTGCGCGTTCTGCGACAGGAAGTTGGCCGGCTCGGTATACATGTTGGTGAAGTTGCAGCGCCCGCCGCCAGACATGAGGATCTTCTTGCCCGGCTTGTTGGCGTGGTCGAGCAGCAGCACCCGGCGGCCGCGGCGGGCGCTGAGCTGGGCGCACATCAGGCCGGCGGCGCCGGCGCCGAGGATGATCACGTCGGTGGAGTGCACGGTGTTACCTCTTCAAGATTGCAGGGGGCTGCTGCGCAGCCCATCGCGACACAAGGCCGCTCCTACAGGAGATAAGCGATCCCCCTGGAGCGGCCTTGTGTCGCGATGGGCCGCAAAGCGGCCCCAAATAGATCAGACGATACGGACTTTCAGGGCGCGGCCCTTGATCTTGCCGCTGTTCAGCCGCTGCATGGCCTGCTTGGCCAGTGCCCGCTCTACGGCAACAAACGCCTGGAAGTCGAAGATGGCAATCTTGCCCACCTGCTTGCCCGGGATCCCGGCGTCACCGGTCAGCGCGCCAAGAATGTCACCCGGGCGCAGTTTGTCCTTGCGCCCGGCAGCGATGCACAGGGTGCTCATCACCGGCAGCAGCGGCTCGCCACCTTTGTTCTTGAGGCTGTCCAGCGAGTCCCAACGCAGAGGGCTCTTCTGCAAGTCTTCGATGGCCTGGGCGCGGTGGCCTTCGGCCGGTGCTACCAGGCTGACCGCAATACCTTTCTCGCCAGCCCGGCCAGTACGCCCCACGCGGTGTACGTGGATTTCCGCATCACGCGCCAGCTCCACGTTGATGACCATGTCCAGGCCATCGATGTCCAGCCCGCGCGCGGCCACGTCGGTGGCTACCAGCACCGAGCTGCTGCGGTTGGCGAACATGGTCAGCACCTGGTCGCGGTCACGCTGTTCCAGGTCGCCGTGCAGGGCCTGGGCAACGATGCCCTTGGCAGTCAGGTGGGCAACCACGTCCTCACACTGCTGCTTGGTAAAGCAGAACGCCACGCACGACACCGGGCGGTAGTGGCCGAGCACGCGGGTGACGGCTTCCAGGCGCTGCTGCGGGTCGATCTCGATGAAGCGCTGTTCGATCTGGTTGTCGGTGTGCAGGCTCTCGACCTTAACCTGCTGCGGGTTGCGCATGAAGTCGGCGGCCAGTTGCTTGATGCCGGCCGGGTAGGTGGCCGAGAACAGCAAGGTCTGGCGACGCGACGGGGTCTTGCCGATGATGCTGGCAATGGCGTCGAAGAAGCCCATGTCGAGCATGCGGTCGGCTTCGTCCAGCACCAGCGTGTTCAGGCCATCGAGCACCAGCGTGCCCTTGTCCAGGTGCTGCTGGATGCGCCCCGGGGTGCCGACGATGATGTGCGCGCCGTGCTCCAGCGAAGCGATCTGCGGGCCCAGCGAAACGCCGCCGCACAAGGTGAGGATCTTGATATTGTCCTCGGCGCGCGCCAGGCGGCGCAGCTCCTTGGCCACCTGGTCGGCAAGTTCACGGGTAGGGCACAGTACCAGCGCCTGGCAGCCGAAGTAGCGCGGGTTGATTGGGTTCAGCAGGCCGATGCCGAAGGCGGCGGTCTTGCCGCTGCCGGTCTTGGCCTGGGCGATCAGGTCCTGCCCCTTGAGGATGACTGGCAGGCTCTGGGCCTGGATCGGCGTCATCGAGGCGTAGCCGAGGGCGTCCAGGTTGGCCAGCATGGCAGTGGACAGCGGCAAGGTGGCAAAGGCGGTGGATTCGGTGGTCACGAGGCGGGCCTGCGGTGCGAAGCTAAAAATGCCGCACAGTCTACCAGCCTCATGGCCATTCGCCCTAAGACTCTACATGCTCTTCCGGACGACGGGCACGCCTTCCGTCCGTCGGCGCCAGTTGCAGGAAGATCGCCGCCGCCAGCATGGCCATCACGCCGATGGTGACAAACGTCAGCTGGAAGGCACCCAAGGTAGATTCCACGCCTTCAGCGCTGCCGGCAGCGGTGAAGCCACCGAGTAGTGCACCGGCACAAGCCACGCCCAGGCTCAGGGCCAGCTGTGCGACCACCGACAGCAGGCTGTTGCCGCTGCTGGCGCTGGCGTCATCGAGGTCGATCAGGGTCACGGTGTTCATCGCGGTGAACTGCATCGAGTTGACCGCGCCCAGCAAGCCCAGCTGGATCAGCAGTACAGGGTAGGGCGTCTGCTCATCGACCAGGCCGAGGCTGGCCAGTAGCAAGCCCAGCAGCAAGGTATTGCCGGTGAGGATGATGCGGTAACCGAAGCGCTCGATCAGTGGCCGGGCGACAGACTTGGCCAGCATGGCCGCCGCTGCCAGCGGAATCATGCTCATGCCAGCCTGGGCCGGTGAGTAGCCCAGTGCGACTTGCAACAGCAACGGCACCAGGAACGGCAGGGCACCGCTACCCAAACGGGCGAACAGGTTGCCGAGGATGCCGATGGCGAAGGTGCGCACACGGAACAGGCTGGGCGAGAACAGCGGCTCCGGGTCACGGCCGGCACGCAGCCAGTAGGCGGCCAGGCAGGCCATGCCGGCGAACAGCAGCAACATCACCCGCAGGTGCGGCAGGTGCAACTCGCCCAGGCCCTCCATGGCGATGGTGATCAGTACCATCGCAGCGCCAAACAGCAGGAAGCCGGGCCCGTCGAACGTGGTGCGCTCGGCGCCGCGCAAGTCCGGGATGAACTTCCAGACGGCAAAGCAGCCGATCAGGCCGACGGGCAGGTTGAGCAGGAAGATCCAGTGCCAGCTCAGGATTTCCACCAGCCAGCCCCCCACCGTCGGGCCCAGCAGCGGGCCGAGCAGGCCGGGGATGGTGATGAAGCTCATGATTCGCACCAGTTCGCTGCGCGGGTAGGCGCGCAGCACCACCAGCCGCCCGACTGGCAGCATCAAGGCACCGCCCAGGCCCTGCACGACGCGGGCGAAGATCAGAAAACCCAGGCTATTGGCGGCAGCGCACAGCAACGAGCCAAAGCTGAACAGCAGGATGGCGCTGAAGAAGATGCGCTTGGTGCCGAAGCGGTCGGCGATCCAGCCCGAGGCGGGAATCAGCAGGGCCACGGTGAGCATGTAGGCGATGATCACGCCCTGCATGCGCAGCGGGTCTTCGGCCAGCGAACGGGCCATGGCCGGCAGCGCGGTGTTGAGGATGGTGCCGTCCAGGGACTGCATGAAGAAGGCGATGGCCACCACCCAGGGGATCCAGCGGGCGGTGACGGGGTCCAGCGGGGTGCGTTCGGGCATGACTTCCTCGTTTGTCAGTGCCGGCCCTTTCGCGGGCACGCCCGCTCCCACAAGGGTTACGCGTTCCCTGTGGGAGCGGGCGTGCCCGCGAAGAGGCCGGTGATGCCTATCACAATGTCAGGGTCAGGCCTTTGACCAGCGCCCCCGGCAAATGACTCGACCCGGTACTGCGCTGTCCATAGGTGCTGGTCGACAGGATCATCTCGCGCTCCCGGGTCAGGTCCTCCAGCTGGCTGCCCAGCAAGCTGTACAGGCTGTCATCGAAACGCATGGTGCTCACCGGCCCCTGAATCTGCCCGTTTTCCACCCAGAAGGTGGCAAACCGGGTCAGCCCGGTCATGCGCGCTGCCGGCAGGTCCGAGTAGTTCAGGTACCACAGGTTGCTGATGTACAGCCCGGTGCCCAGCCGCTCAAGGACCTGCTCCCTGGCCAGGTTACCCGGCGCCAGGCTCAGCGCACACGGCGATTCGTAGCTGTCGGCACCATTGGCCAGCAACGCGAACTCGGCTGCACTGCGCGCACTGATCAGCCGCTGCAGCGCCTCGCCTTGCCGGATCAAGGGCACATCCAGGCGCGGTGCACCTTCATCGGAAAACGCCGGGCTAAGTGAACCGCTGACCTGCTCGGTGAAACTCACCAGTGGGCTTAGCCGGGCATCGCCGTTGTACAAACGCTGCAAGGCGCTGTTACCGGTGGCCAGGGCCTGCGCGGAAAAGCCGCCCCAGCACAGCATGCCGGCGATTTCATCCATGGCTGCCGGGGCCAGGTAGGCGCGGTAGCTGCCGGGCTTGAGGGTGACTGCCGGGCGACCGAGAAAGCCCAGCTGTTCCCGCGCCTGGCGCAGGCGTGCCGTGAAATCGTCGGTGTTCCACACCTGGCCGGCATAGTTGGCTTTAACCGCTTGGCCGTTTTCATGGAACAGGCTCCAGTCGAAGTTGAAGCTGTTGGCCTGGTGCCAGCCAAAAGCGCCGAACGAACTGGCAAAGCCCCGGCAGATCGGGCCGCCAGCGTAGATACCGACCAGGTCCAGCGCGCCGGCTTCGCGCTCGAGCAGGGCCAGCACGTCGCTCAGCTCGGGCAGGGGGTGTTCCTGCAAGCTGTGGCTGTGCCAGGCGCTTTCGTCCAGGCGCAGATAAGGGTCGACAGCCAACAGCGGCAGGGTCTGGCGCAGTTGCGTCAGGGCATCGGCAAGGCGCTGGCGGTCCAGTTGCACGTCACCACTCAAGGTCACCTGCTGCTGCGCCTGGCGCCCATCGCGGACCAGCCGCAACTCTGCGCTGGCCTGGCTTACTTCACCGGCCTGGCGCACCTTGGCATGGTTGAAGCGTACGAATTGCGACTGTTCGGCGCTGTAGCCCAGGGTGAACTGCTCGCCTGCTTGCAGGGCGGCGCGCACATCCCCGACCAAGGCTTCAAAGTTGTGTTTCATCAGGCGTCCCCCCCGAATACGTCGATCTGGCGGAATACGCAGGCCGGTGAGGCATGCCCGACTCGCACCACCTGGTTAGGTTCGCCCTTGCCACAGTTCGGCGTGCCCAATACCTGGAAGGTGCTGCGGTCGCCGACTGCCGACAGGTTGCGCCAGAACTGTGCGGAGATGCCGCGATAGCTGGGGTTCTTGACGATGCCCTTGAGCTCGCCGTTTTCAATCAACTGGCCCCATTCACAGCCGAACTGGAACTTGTTGCGCGCATCGTCGATGGACCAGGAGCGGTTGGTGCGCATCAGGATGCCATGCTCGATGCCCTTCACCAGTTGGTCAAGGCTCTGGTCGCCGGGCTCGATGTTCAGGTTGGCCATGCGGTCGATCGGTGCACGGTTCCAGCCGCAGGCGCGGCTGTTGGCCACGCCGTCAAGGCCGGAACGGAACTGCGACAGTGCACCGCCCAGTGGGCGCAGCAGCAGGCCTGCGCGGATCAGGAACTGCTTGCTGGCCGGGGTGCCGTCGTCGTCAAAGCTGTAGCTGGCCAGCTCTTCGCCGATGGTCGGGTCGAATGTCACGTTCAGCAGGCCGGAGCCGTATTGCAGGTGGCCGAAGTCGCTGGCCTTCACGAAGCTGGTGCCGGCGTAATTGCGCTCGTCACCGAGGATGCGGTCCATTTCCAGCGGGTGGCCGATGGACTCGTGGATCTGCAGCATCATCTGGTCAGGCATCAACAGCAGGTCGCGCTGGCCGCTTGGGGTGTTGGGAGCAAGCAGCAGTTGCAGGGCCTCGTCGGCGACCTGCCGGGCGGCGCCCACCAGCCCGCAGCGCTCGATGATCTCGAAACCGCCCTGCTGGCCGAAGTTGTCGCGGCCCAGGCTGCGGCTCTGGCTGTCCTGGCCGTCGCTGGCGGTCACGCCCAGGCCCGGGAACAGGAAGCGCTGGGCGTGGCGCAGCTCGGCACCTGCCGAGTTCAGGTAGGTTTGTTCTACCAGCGTCAGGCCCAGGCTGGCCTGCCAGTCCACCAGGCGGTTGTCCGCGGGCACGCTGGCCGATTCGGCGGCAAGCAGGCCAAGGCAGTCGGCGAGGGAGGGCACGGGTTGGTCGAAGTTGGGCGAGACATGGTCGTGACGGGCAGTGGTCACGGGCTGGTCGCGCAGGTCGAGCAGGCTGTGCGGGGCGATCTGCCGGGCCAGGGCCTCGGCTTGTTCCAGCGCGCGTTGCAGGCCGCCCTGGGACAGGTCGGCGGTGGCTGCGTAAGCCTCCACACCGTTGACCCGCACCGTGAGCATGGCGCCTTCGTCCTGGCTGAAGAAGGGTGGCTCGGCAACGTTGCGGCGAACCGACAGCGCCTGGTGCGACTGTTTCACATGGCGCAGGGAAAACAACTCGGCCGTGCTGCGCAGCGCGGCAAAGCGCTGGCGCAGCAGGGCGCTGGTATCGAACATGTGGAAGCCTCCGTGTATACGGTGGCTCCCCCTTAGAACCACTCGTCCTGCATGGTGAGGCAAGTGTCGTCGCGCGCCTCCAGCAATGCCAGCTCATTATGGCAGCCCGGTACTTCCCAGGTCAGGAAATAACGTGCGGCCTGCAGCTTGCCGAGGTAGAAGTCGCGGTCGCTGGCGTTGCCCTTGAGCAGGCCAAGCTCGGCGTGAATGGCCTGTTCCAGCCAGCGCCAGCCGATCACGCAGTGGCCGAAGGCTTTGAGGTACAGGGCCGAATTGGCCAGGGTGCCCGCCACTTTGCCCTGGGCCAGGTCGCCGAGCAGGGCCAGGGTCACGTTTTGCAGGCGGTTGACCAGTTGTTCCAGCGGCTGGCGCAGCGGGTCGAGGTTCGGGTGATGGCTGGCGCGTTCGCCTGTGCTGGCGATCAGGCGGATCAGTTGCTTGAGGCCGGCGCCGTTGTTCTGCGCCAGCTTGCGCCCAAGCAGGTCGAGCGACTGGATGCCCTCGGTGCCTTCGTGAATCGGGTTCAGGCGGTTGTCGCGGTAGTACTGTTCTACCGGGTATTCGCGGGTGTAGCCGTGGCCGCCGAGAATCTGAATGGCCAGTTCGTTGGCCTTGAGGCAGAAGGCCGAGGGCCAGGATTTGACGATAGGTGTCAGCAGGTCGAGCAGCTCCTGAGCCTGCTTGCGGGTGCTTTCGTCGCTGGCGGTCTGGGTGTCGTCGAACAGGCGCGCGGCGTACAGGCCCAAGTCGAAGGCACCTTCAACGTAAGCCTTCTGTGCCAGCAGCATGCGCCTCACATCGCTGTGTTCGATGATCGGCACCGCCGGGCTGTGCGGGTCCTTGTTGTCTGGCAGCCGGCCCTGCGGGCGCTGGCGGGCGTATTCCAGCGAATACAGGTAACCGGCGTAACCGAGCATCACTGCCCCCATACCGACGCCGATGCGCGCCTCGTTCATCATCTGGAACATGCAGGCCAAGCCTTGATGAGGCTGGCCGACCAGGTAGCCGACGCACCCGCCATTGTCGCCGAAGTTCAGTGCAGTGGAGGTGGTGCCGCGCCAGCCCATCTTGTGGAACAGCCCGGCCAGCAGCACATCGTTGCGCGGGCCACGGCTGCCGTCCGGGTTGACGTGGTACTTGGGCACGATGAACAGCGAGATGCCTTTCACCCCGGGCGGGGCATCGGGCAGCTTGGCCAGCACCATGTGCACGATGTTTTCCGACAGTTCGTGGTCGCCGCCGGAGATGAAGATCTTGTTGCCCTTGAGCCGGTAGCTGCCGTCGCTTGAAGGTTCGGCACGGGTGCGGATATCGGCCAGTGACGAACCGGCGTGGGGTTCGGTCAGGGCCATGGTGCCGAAGTAGCGGCCCTCAATCATCGGCTGCAGGAACAGGCGCTTCTGTTCCTCTGTGCCGAAGCTTTCGATCAAATTGGCCGCGCCCATGGTCAGGAACGGGTAGGCCGTGGTGCCGGCGTTGGCGGCCTGGAAGTGGGCGAAGCAAGCCTGGGAGACCAGGCTGGGCAGTTGCATGCCACCGACCTCGAAATCCCGGTTGGCGTTGAGGAAGCCGGCTTCAAGGAAGGCTTCGACCGCGGGTTTTACCTCGGGGATCAGTTCGGCGCGGCAGTCCACGTAGCGAGGCTCGTTTTCGTCGGCCTTGCGGTTGTGTGGGGCGAAGAGCTTTTCGGCGATGGTGCGGGCTGTAGTCAGGGCGGCATCGAAGGTTTCCCGGCTGTGCTCGGTGAAGCGCGGGCGCTGGGTGAGGGCTTCGGCGTCGAGGACTTCGTAGAGCTCGAAGGCCAGGTTGCGGGGGCAGAGCAGGGTCTCGGGCATGGGGGCGGTCCTGAGGCGGGATGCTGCGAGTGTAGGTATCACCAAGTGGAGGTGACTACCATGATTGATCCAGTTGATATTACGGAACAGACAGAAACATATTCGAGTGTTCATCCCTTTGACGTCCAGCCTCCGCTTGGATAGCATTACGGCGTTGCTACAGACCGGAACCCTGGATCAGGGGGTAGCAATGCCGGGAATCAGCTGATACTGATTTCTCCCAGCCAGTGAGCGGGATTGGAAAGGCAAGGCCGATATTCTGATATAGCAAAAAGCCCCGAAACGAATGTTTCGGGGCTTTTTGTTTTTGGGGGTTTTAGGAAGGTAATCGGTCATTAGATTATCAATCCATCATTGCGCTTTTCTAGTACATAACGAACATTCAGAAGTTGGCCTTTAGGCATGCTTGCTCGTCCCCATGAATCTACTTCATAGGCTGATATTATATTCACTCTGAGGTTGTCTTTTGCCTCCGTCAATTTACGTATTTCGAAAAATATCGCGTAATCAAAAGTGCCCAGGCAAAAGTAACGGCGATTATTTCTGCTAGCGAAATGGGCTCGGACCTTGGCATCGATGAATCGCTGAGCAATGAATTCTGGCAGCTGTTTTGAGCACTCGTAGTGTCTCTGGCTGAAATTGCGCTGCTCGTTTGATCGCGGATGGGTGAGTAGCGGGCCTTCGCCCTTGTTGTCGGTGAAACAGTGGAATCCAAATATGAAATCCACACTTATTACGCGTGAGACAGTTTTGAATGAATGGGTGGCAGGTCGCAAGTGCGCCATGCAATGTTCTCTACCGTTGATGATCAAGTTCTTCCAGCGCATGGCAATCACTCTTTGAGAGTGGTTATGAAAATATGCGCAGCGCTGAAGGTCAATGACTCGCTTTCTCAATATTGTTGCGGAATGTCAATCGGAAATTTCTGACTAAGCGCAGTGGAACATATGATAGATATTTTTGTGAGTATGCTGTAGAGGTGACTTTTGTTCGTGCCGCGCGTAGTCTGCTGAGCGCTGTAATATGTGCGGCAGATACCTACAATCCCGCCGTGCGTGCGCGGCCATATACTCTGACACTAATAGCGTCAGTTCATCTTACAAGCTGAAGCGATGTTTCTCACACAGTCAGCTGGCGCCGGACTGCTGCGCATGGAGTGCCGCATGGCTTTGAATGCGCGTTCACGTATCCAGAGGGGAAACATTTCATATGAGTGATTTTGCAAATGGCGGCATGGCTGATACTAAAGCTGAACAACCGCCTTTCTTCGTGGTTTCACCGGGCAAGGTCGCTGTCATGGGGTTCTTTACCTTTGGCATGTACTGGCTTTATTGCTTTTATCAAAACTGGAAACTGCACAAAGCCAGGACCGGTGAGGAGGTTAGTCCTTTCTGGCGTTGCTTTTTCGCGTTTCTCTTCATCTACCCACTGTTGAGGCGGGTGAACGACTGTATTCGTGAGTCGGGAAAGTCCATTGAGTGGTCCATTCTCGGATTAACGCTTACGCAGTACGTCTTGGCCGTGGCCGGAGTCGCCGTCAACGTGATGCTTGAAGGGCGACCGGTAGCTGTCCTGTTGGCGTCGTTCGTGTTTCAGGCTGCGTGGGTAATGCTCTTTATCGCGATGCAGAACGGCATCAACCTTAGTGCGGGCGATGTGTCGGGGCAATCCAACAACGGCCTAACGCTGGTCAACTGGCTGTGGATGCTGCCCGGTATTGGGCTTCAGTTGATGATGGTGTTTGCTCTGGTTGCAATCGCAATGGCTTGATGCCTGTCAGTGGAGCCGCCTCGCGCCGCGCGGGCGGCTTCAGGTGGTGTGAGGGCCGCCATGTTTTCGACACAGGCGCTGCAAACCCTAAGGCGAACACCTGTCAGCCTACCGTACTCTAGTCAGCACCCAGGCAGTTTCTTAGGTTTTTGCCTATTCCATGTAGTCCATTTCCCAAACATACTCCCAGCCCCCTCCAAGCCATTGCGGTGTTCTGGGTAGGGCCATAGTCTCGGGTGGTCGCTGCCAAATCAGTGACCGGCTTTGACAGGCCGCTTAGGTCAAACCGCATGGCTTTGCCTTTATGGCAGCTGTGCATGGGGCACTTCGTGTGCGCCGGGTTTTGGTTTGCCTACCGGTCTGTCAACCCATGTACAGCTGCCACCCTCTTGTTTGACAGCAGGTGTGTGATGGCCCTTATCGCTAGGTGAACCATGATGCTGAAGATAGTCCCCGATCCACCCCATAACGCGCATTCCCTTGAAGACACCCTGATCCAGGCCACTGATTACGCGCTGTGTGCCGCGACCGTTGTGCATCACGCCATGCTGCTGCAGCCCAGGTCGCCGGCTTCGATCCTGATGATGACCTCGATGCATGGGCTGGAGGCGCTGCGGGCTTTGTTGGAGTCGGCACTGGTTCAGGTGCAGATGCCCAGCGAGTCCAGGACTTCGCACTAAAGCTGATTAATGTGTTGTGAGGGCCGGCCCCTTCGCGGGCACGCCCGCTCCCATAGGATCACCACAGTCTTCAAGACTTGCACAGTACCTGTGGGAGCGGGCGTGCCCGCGAAAGGGCCGGCCCAGGCAGCCGAGAATTTTCAGGGGATTGAACAATGACAACAGAAGACACCCAGTTCACCGTCGGCAAGACCACTTTCTACCAAGGCGAAAACGGCACCCATCCGCTGTTTCGCATCGAGCCGGGTATCCCGTGCAGGGATGCCCGCGAGCAATCTTCGGAGTTGATGGGCTATGTGCGCGAACTGACCATTACCGGGTTGATGGATGAGAAACCGATGATGCTCTGGGCTGCGCATTACCTGAGTGCAATGGCCAAGGCGCTGATGGATGATGCTGAGTTGGGGATGAGGCAGTGAGGGTCTGGCTTCCGGTTGCGTGAAGGCGGCGAACACGTGTCAGCCAAAGCCCAATCTCAAAACAAGCACCCATAAAAAAGGGAGAGCCAAGCTCTCCCTTCCATGTCAACAACCCTCAGCCTCAGCCAATGGTCATCAAGCTGGCATTACCGCCCGCCGCCGCAGTGTTCACACTCACCGCCCGCTCAATCACCAACCGCTCCAGCGCAATCTGGTGATCGCCGCTGGACAGCCCGTGCACACCCACGATCGCACCGGCACGCTTGGCCACTTGCTGGCACACACCACGCAACTGGTCCGAGTCGCCATGGTGGATCACTGCGTCGAACGCCACTTCATCCTTGGTCCATTCCGCCACCAGCTTCACCTTGGCCTGCAGCTCACGTGGCAGGCGACTGCGCAGGGCCTTGCCCGGCTCGCCGTCAACCCATACGGCCGAGCTGCCGACCGCCAACACCGCAGCAAACTGCGCCAGCAGGTCGGTTTCGTTGTCGGCCAGGCACAGCACGTGCTCGCGCGGCAGGATGGTGTAGCTGTTGCGCTCGCCGGTCGGGCCTGGGAGCAGGCGGGCGATGCCGCTCTGCGACTGGCTGGCGAACTGGCTGCACAGCGCGGCCAGATCGGCCAGCTGGTTGCTCTCGGCCCATGCCTTCAGGCCGTGCAGCGGCTTGATCAGCTGTTCGTGCAGGGTACGGTCCGGCTTGCCTTCGCCATCCTGCTGCTGGAAGTGGCGGCCAATCGCGTCGGCCGGGCGGGTCGACAGCAGGCGGTAAAGGTACAGCGGGCCGCCGGCTTTCGGGCCGGTGCCAGACAGGCCTTCACCACCGAACGGCTGCACACCCACTACCGCACCGACGATGTTGCGGTTGACGTACATGTTGCCGGCGTTGGCGGTTTCCACCACCTTGGCGATGGTCTCGTCGATGCGGGTATGCACGCCGAGGGTCAGGCCGTAGCCGGAGTTGTTGATCTGCTCGATCAGCTGGTCCAGGTTACGGCGGTTGTAGCGCACCACGTGCAGCACCGGGCCGAAGATTTCCCGCTTCAGCTCGTCGAAGCTTTCCAGCTCGATCAGCGTTGGCATCACGAAGGTGCCACGCTTGATCTCTGCGGCATCGGCGATTGCCACTTGATAGACCGGGCGGCCTTTCTCGCGCATGCCCTGGATGTGCTTCTCGATGCCGGCCTTGGCTTCGGCGTCGATCACCGGGCCAATGTCCACGGCCAGGCGGTCCGGGCAGCCCAGGCGGCTTTCAGCCATGGCGCCCTTGAGCATCTCGATCACGCGGTCGGCGGAGTCTTCTTGCAGGCACAGTACGCGCAATGCCGAGCAACGCTGGCCGGCGCTGTCGAAGGCCGACGACACCACGTCGATCACCACCTGCTCGGTCAGGGCCGAGGAGTCGACGATCATGGCGTTCTGGCCGCCGGTTTCGGCGATCAGCGGGATCGGGCGGCCCTGGTTGTCCAGGCGACCGGCGACGTTACGCTGCAGCAGGCGGGCCACTTCGGTGGAACCGGTGAACATCACGCCCTTGACGCGCTCATCGCCCACCAGGGCGGCACCGACGGTTTCACCGCGGCCTGGCAGCAGTTGCAGCACGCCTTCGGGAATGCCGGCTTCCAGCAGCAGGCGCACGGCCTGGGCGGCGATCAGCGGGGTTTGCTCGGCGGGCTTGGCCAGCACCGGGTTGCCGGCAGCCAGGGCTGCGGCCACCTGGCCGGTGAAAATCGCCAGCGGGAAGTTCCACGGGCTGATGCACACCACCGGGCCCAGCGGGCGGTGGGCGTCGTTGCTGAAGTCGTTGCGCGCCTGCACGGCGTAGTAGCGCAGGAAGTCCACGGCTTCACGCACTTCGGCGATGGCGTTGGCGAAGGTCTTGCCGGCTTCGCGGATGAGCAGGCCCATCAGCGGCTGGATCTCGGCCTCCATCAGGTCGGCGGTACGTTCCAGAATGGCGGCACGTTCGGCTGGCGGGGTGGCCTGCCAGATCGGCGCGGCGTTCAGTGCGCACTGGATGGCGTTGTCGACATCGGCAACGGTGGCTTCCTGTACATGGCCTACCACATCGCGAAGATCAGCCGGGTTCAGCACGGGTGCGGCAGCGCTTTCGCTGGCGGCGCAGGCCAGCAGCGGGGCGGCTTTCCAGTCGTTATGGGCGGTGGCCAGCATGGCGCAGGACAGCGACGCCAGGCGGTGTTCGTTGGCCATGTCGATACCGGCCGAGTTGGCCCGTTCGCTGCCATACAGTTCACGCGGCAGCGGGATGCGCGGGTGCGGCAGGCCGATGTTGCCTTCCTGGGTGCCCATGCGCTCGATGCTGGCGACCGGGTCGGCGACCAGTTCCTGGATGGAGATCGAATGGTCGGCGATGCGGTTGACGAACGAGGTGTTGGCGCCGTTTTCCAGCAGGCGGCGTACCAGGTAGGCCAGCAGTGTTTCGTGGGTACCGACCGGTGCATACACGCGGCACGGGCGGTTCAGCTTGCCGTCGGCAACCTTGCCGACCACATGCTCGTACAGCGGCTCGCCCATGCCGTGCAGGCACTGGAACTCGTACTGGCCCGGGTAATAGTTCTGCCCGGCAATGTGGTAGATGGCCGACAGGGTATGGGCGTTGTGCGTAGCGAATTGCGGGTAGATGGCTTCTGGCACGGCCAGCAGCTTGCGGGCGCAGGCGACGTAGGACACGTCGGTGTAAACCTTGCGGGTGTACACCGGGTAGCCTTCCAGGCCTTCGACCTGGGCGCGCTTGATCTCGCTGTCCCAGTAGGCGCCTTTTACCAGGCGGATCATCAGGCGGTGGCGGCTGCGCTTGGCCAGGTCGATGACATAGTCGATCACGTACGGGCAGCGCTTCTGGTAGGCCTGGATGACAAAGCCGATACCGTTCCAGCCGGCCAGCGACGGTTCGAAGCACAGGCGCTCAAGCAGGTCGAGCGACAGCTCCAGGCGGTCGGCTTCTTCGGCGTCGATGTTCAGGCCGATGTCGTACTGCTTGGCCAGCTGGGTCAGCGACAGCAGGCGCGGGTAGAGCTCTTCCATTACACGCTCGTACTGGGCGCGGCTGTAGCGCGGGTGCAGTGCCGACAGCTTGATGGAGATGCCCGGGCCCTCATAGATGCCGCGGCCATGGGAGGCCTTGCCGATCGAGTGGATGGCTTGCTCGTAGGAAGCCAGGTACTTCTGTGCGTCATGTTCGGTCAGCGCCGCTTCGCCGAGCATGTCGTAGGAATAGCGGAAACCCTTGGCCTCGAAGCGGCTGGCGTTGGCCAGGGCTTCGGCAATGGTTTCACCGGTTACGAACTGCTCGCCCATCAGGCGCATGGCCATGTCGACGCCCTTGCGGATCATCGGCTCGCCGCTTTTACCAATAATGCGGGTGAGCGAGGAGGTGAGGCCGGATTCGTTGTGGGTGCTGACCAGCTTGCCGGTCAGCAGCAGGCCCCAGGTGGCGGCGTTGACGAACAGCGACGGGCTGTTGCCCAGGTGCGGCTGCCAGTTGCCGGTGCTGATCTTGTCGCGGATCAGCGCATCGCGGGTGCCTTTGTCGGGGATACGCAGCAGGGCTTCGGCCAGGCACATCAGCGCCACGCCTTCCTGGGACGAGAGGGAGAATTCCTGCAGCAGGCCCTGGACGATACCGGCACGGCCACCAGCGCTCTTCTGGTTGCGCAGTTTTTCGGCGATGCCGGCCGCCAGCTTGTTGGTGGCCTCTGCCAGCGGGGCGCTCAGGCGCGCCTGCTCCAGCAGCATGGGCACCACTTCCTGCTCGGGGCGACGGTAGGCGGCGGTGATCGCCGAACGCAGTACCGATTGCGGCAGGATGCTCTCGGCAAATTCGAGGAAGCACTGGTGGCTGTGGTCGGCCTGGACTTCGCCGGCGTCATCGGCCAGGTTGCTGACATGACCGTTGAGTTCGGTCAGGGTGGCACCACCCTCGAGCTTCTCCAGATAGTTGAAGATCGCTTGCTTGATCAACCAGTGCGGCGTGCGGTCAATCGACTGCGCTGCTGCCTTGAGTCGCTCACGGGTAGGGTCATCGAGTTTGACCCCAAGGGTGGTCGTCGCCATTTCTTATCCTCGTTATTGCCACGGCTGTGGCCTAAGCTGACGCCAAGATTAGCCTGTAGGACAATTCGGGTGCAACCAGGTGCAACCCGAATTTTTCAGGAACAAGGTGCAACTCGTCTGACAGACATTTCCACACCTGGCGAAGGGTCGTTTTTGGCACGGTTTTGTCTTAAAAACGACGTCTATGCTCCAAAAAGGAGCAAAAAAGCGGCTTTATGGAAAAATGCACGGGCAGGTGCAACTTGCAAATGAAAAATGGTTGCACCTGCTTTGCGTTGTTGCATAGGATTCGCCGCCTGGGTGCAACCGCCATCGCTGCGGTTGTGCATGAGATAAAAACAAACGCCAGGGCACACGCATGGGCAATCCACTAACGATCACCTTCGTGATCTACATTGCGGCAATGGTGCTGATCGGCTTCGCCGCCTATCGCTCCACCAACAACCTTTCCGATTACATTCTGGGCGGTCGCAGCCTGGGTAGCGTGGTTACCGCGCTGTCTGCCGGCGCTTCCGACATGAGTGGCTGGCTGCTGATGGGCCTGCCGGGCGCCATCTACTTCTCCGGCCTGTCCGAAGCCTGGATCGCCATTGGTCTTACCGTCGGTGCCTACCTGAACTGGCTGTTCGTGGCCGGCCGCCTGCGGGTGCAGACCGAGCACAATGGTGACGCACTGACCCTGCCGGACTACTTCTCCAGCCGCTTCGAAGACAACAGCGGCCTGCTGCGAATCATTTCGGCGATCGTTATCCTGGTGTTCTTCACCATCTATTGCGCCTCCGGCATTGTTGCCGGTGCCCGTCTGTTCGAGAGCACCTTCGGCATGCCGTATGAAACCGCCCTGTGGGCTGGTGCCGCGGCCACCATCGCCTACACCTTCGTCGGTGGTTTCCTGGCAGTGAGCTGGACCGACACCGTTCAAGCCTCGCTGATGATCTTTGCGCTGATCCTCACGCCGATCATTGTGCTGATCTCCACCGGCGGCTTCGACACCACCTTCCTGGCCATTGAAGCGGTCAACCCGGCCAACTTCGACATGCTCAAGGGTGCAACCTTCATCGGTATCATCTCGCTGATGGGCTGGGGCCTGGGCTACTTTGGCCAGCCGCACATCCTGGCGCGCTTCATGGCGGCCGATTCGGTGAAGTCGATCGCCAACGCCCGCCGTATTTCCATGACCTGGATGATCCTGTGCCTGGCAGGTACCTGCGCCGTGGGCTTCTTCGGCATCGCCTACTTCTCGGCCAACCCTGACCTGGCTGGCCCGGTTACCGAGAACCGCGAGCGCGTGTTCATCGAGCTGGCGAAGATCCTGTTCAACCCGTGGATTGCCGGTGTGCTGCTGTCGGCCATTCTGGCGGCGGTGATGAGTACCTTGAGCTGCCAGTTGCTGGTGTGCTCCAGCGCCCTGACCGAAGACTTCTACAAGGCATTCCTGCGCAAGAACGCTTCGCAGCTTGAGCTGGTATGGGTCGGCCGCCTGATGGTGCTGGCCGTCGCCCTGATCGCCATCGCCATGGCCGCGAACCCGGAAAACCGCGTGCTGGGCCTGGTGGCCTACGCCTGGGCTGGCTTCGGTGCTGCCTTTGGTCCGGTGGTGCTGATTTCGGTGCTGTGGAAAGGCATGACCCGTAACGGCGCGCTGGCCGGTATCGTGGTTGGTGCGCTGACCGTGATCCTGTGGAAGCAGATCGATGTCTGGGGGCTGTACGAAATCATCCCGGGCTTCCTGCTGGCGAGCATTGCCATCTTCGTGGTGAGCAAGCTGGGCAGCCCATCGCAGGCGATGGTTCAGCGCTTTGAAACGGCTGATGCGGCGTATCACGCTGACAAGTAATACCCGTTGAGTCGGCGGCGCCTGCTTCGCGGGCTTGCCCGCTCCCACAGGATTCGCACTGGGCCTGAAACCAGTGCGGCCCCTGTGGGAGCGGGCAAGCCCGCGAAGAGGCCATCGCCGATCGACAGCCAGGCCTGACTCCGCCTGCAAGGCAAGGTAAACTTGCCGCCTTCGCAGGAGTTGCCATGAACTATCGTCACGCCTTCCACGCCGGCAACCATGCCGACGTCCTCAAACACATCGTGCTGACCCGCCTCATCGCCCTGATGTCGCGCAAGGAGCAGCCGTTTGCCTACATCGATACCCACGCAGGGCTTGGTCTGTACGACCTGCAAGGCGACCAGGCAACCCGCACCGGCGAATACCTGGAAGGCGTCGCCCGCCTGTGGAATCGCGATGACCTGCCAGCCATGGCGGCCGATTACCTGCGTGTCATCAAGCGCCTGAACGCCGACGGCGAGCTGCGCTACTACCCCGGTTCGCCGGAGCTGGCCCGCCGCCTGATGCGCCAGCAGGACCGGGCCCTGCTCAACGAGAAGCACCCCGAAGACGGGCCGCTGCTCAAAGAGAACATGAAAAAAGACCCGCGCGTGACCGTGCACCTGGGCGAAGGCTGGCATGTGCCGCGGGCCTTGCTACCGGTGCAGGAAAAGCGCGCAATCATGCTGATCGACCCGCCGTTCGAGCAGGCCGACGAGCTCAAACGCTGCACCAATGCCATGAAAGAGGCGATTGGCCGCATGCGCCAGACCGTCGCGGCCATCTGGTACCCGATCAAGGATCAGCGCTCGTTGACGCGTTACTACCAGGACCTGACCAGCACCGGTGCGCCGAAACTGCTGCGGGTCGAGCTGTATGTGCACCACCAGGACAGCCCGCAGGGGCTTAATGGTTCGGGCCTGGCCATTGCCAACCCGCCGTGGGGGCTGGAGGAAGAGCTCAAGGAGTTGCTGCCGTGGCTGGCCAAGGAGCTGGCGCAGACTGCTGGTAGCTACCGGATGGACTGGCTGATCGCCGAGTAGGTTGCACCGCGATCCCCTGTAGGAGCGGCCTTGTGTCGCGAAAGGGCCGCAAAGCGGCCCCGGCGGTCTCTGCTGCGAAGCTGAAATCCTGGGCCGCTTCGCGCCCCTTTCTCGACACAAGGCCGCTCCTACAACGACCGCGCAGTTCCTTATGTTTGCGTTATAATCCCGCCCTTTAGCCGCCACCCGCCCAAGAGGCCGCTGGCGCATTTTTACCGAATGAAGAGGCTAATCCCTTGGCATTGACGATTCTTGGCCTGTCCGGCGCCCTTAGCCATGACCCTTCCGCGGCCCTGTACATTGACGGCAAGTTGATTGCCGCCGCCGAAGAAGAGCGCTTCGTGCGTGACAAGCATGCGAAGAACCGCATGCCCTACGAGTCGGCGAAGTTCTGCCTGGAGCAGGCAGGCATCAAACCGTCCGACGTCGACGTGGTTGCCATCCCGTTCGCCCCGATCAGCCTGTTCGGCAAGGCGCGCTGGCACTATGCCAAGCGTTACTGGTACGCCCCGGATCGCGCCCTCGACGCCATCCTGATGGGCAACCGTCGCTACAAGCGCTACCGCAAGAAGATCGTCTGGTGCCTGGAGCAGCTGGGTTTCGACCCGAAAAAGGTCAAGATCGAGCCGGTCGAACACCACCTGGCCCACGCCTCCAGTGCCTACCACTGCTCGGGCTTCAAGGAAAAAACCGCAATCCTGGGCATCGACGGTAAAGGCGAATACGCCACCACCTTCTTTGGCTACGGCGAAAACGGCAAGATCCACAAGATCAAGGAATTCTTCGATCCGGATTCCCTGGGTGGCCTGTACGGCGCGATTACCGAGTTCCTCGGCTTCGAGATGCTCGACGGCGAGTTCAAGGTCATGGGCATGGCGCCGTATGGCGACGCCAGCAAGTACGATTTCTCGCGCCTGGCCAGCTTTGAAAACGGCGAACTGGTGATCAACACCGAGTACGCCAACGTCATCGGCCTGCGCCGCTACAAAGAGAAGGGCAAGGGCTTCTACTTCTCGCCGAAGCTGATCGAATGGCTGGGCCCCAAGCGCGAAGGCGATATCGCCGACGAGCCATACATCCACTATGCGGCCAGCATGCAAGCGCTGTTCGAGAAGCTGGCGCTGCAGATGATCGACCACTACCTGGGCGACACCCTGCGTGAAACCGGCAAGCTGGCCTTCGCTGGCGGCTGTGCGCTGAACGTTAAACTGAACCAGAAGATCATCGCCCGCCCGGACGTGAAAGAGCTGTTCGTCCAGCCGGCTTCCGGCGACGCCGGCACTGCTGTGGGTGCCGCAGCCTATGTTTCCCACGCCCGTGGCGTGCCGGTCGAGAAGATGGAGCACGTCTACCTCGGCCCGTCGTACTCCAACGAAGACGTGATCGCTGCCTGCGCCCGTCACCCGAACGCGCCGAAGTGGCGCAAGCTCGACAACATGCCAGAGCAAATCGCCAAGATCATGGTCGACGGCAACCCGGTGGCCTGGTTCCAGGGCCGCATGGAGTTTGGTCCTCGTGCACTGGGTGGCCGTTCGATCATCGGCTGCCCGAGCGTTGAAGGCGTGGCTGACCGCATCAACCACCAGATCAAGTTCCGCGAACGCTGGAGACCTTTCTGCCCGTCGATGCTCGACACCGTCGCCCCGCAGATGATCAAGGTCGACCACCCGGCGCCGTTCATGACCTTCACCTTCGAAGTGGCTGAAGAGTGGAAAACCCGCGTGCCGGAAGTGGTGCACGAGGACGGCACGTCCCGTGCCCAGGTGCTCAAGCGCGAGTACAACCCGCGCTACTACGACATGATGAAGGCGCTGGAAGACCTGACCGGCAACGGCGTGTCGCTGAACACGTCGCTGAACCGCCGCGGTGAGCCGATGATCTGCTCGCCGACCGATGCCCTGAACATGTTCTTCGGCTCGGACCTGCAGTACCTGATCATGGAAGACATCCTGGTCGTGAAGGACGGCGCTGCCGCCTATGACCAGCCGCTCTGAACCGCGCATCCTGCAGTTCTGCCATGGCTATGACGGGCCGTTCCTGGATTGCGCCCGTCAATACGCCAGCCTGTTCCAGGGGCGTGGCTACCAGGTCACCACAGTGTTCCTCACTGGCGCCGCCGACCCGCAGGTAGCGGCCGGCTGCGCGTCGGACGAGGTGCTGTTCCTGGAGTTCAGCTCCAAGGCCGTGCGTGGCCTGAAGCTCGGTGCCATCCGTGCCTTGCGGCGCATTGCGGCCGAGCGCAATTTCGCCTTCTGCATCGCCCACCGCTTCAAGCCGATCTACGTGGCGCTGCTGGGTACCGGCCTGCCGGTGATTGGCGTGCACCATGCCTTTGGCGACTATGAGCGCAAAGGTCGTCGGCTGTTCGCCAACCTGTTCAGCAAGCGCCTGAGCCTGCTGGGTGTGTCGGACGCGGTGCGTGACGACATGCGCCGTTGCCTGCCCCAGTGGCCGGCCGAGCGCATCCAGACCCTGTATAACCGCATCGACATCGACGCCCTGCAAGCGGCCCTGGTGCCGCGTGCCGAAGCGCGCCGGGCACTGGGCCTGGATGCGCAGGCGTGGATCGTCGGAAACGTCGGGCGCCTGCACCCGGACAAGGACCAGGCCACGCTGTTGCGTGGTTTTGCCCAGGCGCTGCCTGGGTTGCCAGCGGGTGCCCGCCTGGCGATCCTTGGCAAAGGCCGTCTGGAGGCCGACCTCAAGGCCCTGGCCGCCGAGCTGGGCATTGCCGGGCAAGTTGATTTCCTGGGCCAGGTGCCGGATGCACGCCGCTACTTCCAGGCCTTCGACGTGTTCGCCCTGAGCTCCGACCACGAGCCGTTCGGCATGGTCCTGCTCGAAGCCATGGTCGCTGGCGTGCCGTTGCTGGCCACGGCCTGCGGCGGGGCCCGTGAGGTAGTCGAGGGTGTGGGTGTGCTGTTCCCGCTAGGCGATGCTGCCCAGTTGGCTCAGGGCCTGAAGCATATGGCCGCGCTGGATGCTGAACAGCGTCAGGCGTGTGCCGGGCACATGCTGCAACGCCTGCATGAACGCTTTTCCGACCAGGCGGTGCGCGAGGCCTTCTGGCAGCTGCCGCAGGTACGTGCGCTGGTGGGGCAGGCCTGATGTTCAATCGTATCCAGGCCTTCCGCGAGCGCGGCTGGCAAGCTATCGACGCCAAGGCGTATGCCGAGGCGTGGGCGCGTTTTGGTGGCAGTGTCGCCACCCATCCGTTGGTGGTCGAGCAACTGGCTGACTTGGCGCAGCTCCCGGTGCGTTACCTGGGCTGGTACCAGGCCGGTGAGCTGAAAGCCGCCATACCGACCTGGGGGCGCCACCTGGCGCTGGCCAAGGACGTACTCAAGCGTGCCGGCAAAAAAGCCCTGTTCGACCTCGGTAATGCCGAAATCATCCTGCCAGCGGCGGCTGATGCCGCTGCACCGTTGCGCCATACCGTGCGTTATCTCTCCGAGCTGAACCAAGGCCGCTTCAGTGGCCTCAAGGCACAGAAGGAGCAGTTGGCCATGGCCCGGGCGCCCGAAGACCTGTCGAAGAAGTTCCGCTACAACCAGCGCCGCGAACTGCGCCTGCTGGAAGAGGCGGGTGGCGTGGTACGCCCGATCAGCGACTTCAGTGCGCGGGAAATTGCCAGCATGTACTGCGACCTGTTCCAGCGCCGTTGGGGCTTCCCGGCCACCGGTGCCGAGCGCATGGCCGAGGTGCTGGAGCGCCTGCGCGAGCTGCTTATCGGCTCGGTGCTACTGCTGGACGGCAAGCCGATTGCCATTCAGCTGGTGTACCGCGTCGAAGCGCCGGAATGGGTCAGCGTCGAGTACATCAACGGCGGTGTCGACCCTGAAACCAAGGCCTTCAGCCCTGGCAGCGTGCTGAGCTTCCTCAATACCCAGGCAGCCTGGGAAGATGCCCGTGCGCGTAACAAGCCGCTGCGCTTCTCGTTCGGCCGCGCCGACCGCGAGTACAAGGACCGTTGGTGCAACCCTGTGCCGGTGTACCAGGCGTGAGCCGCAAGCAGCAGTTGCTCAAGCGCCACCGGCGCAACAAGCGCCTCGGCCTGCTGGCAGGCCTGGTTGCGCTGGTCAGCCTGGGTGTTCTCACCTGGTGGTGGCTGCCACTGCTGCTGTTGCCGCTGCTCTGGGCAGCCCATGAAGCCTGGTTTGCCGACCACCTGTTCTATGCCCCGGCCGAGGACTACGCCTACGACTTCGGTGAGCAGACACATCAGGTGCCTGCCAGCTTGCATGATGGCCGGCTCAAGGCTGACTGCGCACTGCGGGGCGACGAAACCCTGATTCTTGAACTGCAGCTAAAAAGCAGCTGGCTGGGGCGGTTCCTTGACCCTCGGGTCGAGCTGACGGCTGCCGATCAAGCCGACCGACAAACCTTCGAGCGTGGCGTCGGTGGTGTGCGTTTCCTCAACCTGACCGGCCTGGCCGCGCCGCTGCAAGCTGGTACGTTGCGCTTGCGTGGTCGTCATTGCCGACTGCTGGGCCAGCCGCGCCTGTGGATAACCCCGGCGGTCGAACTGCAACGGCGCCGGGTGATGGTGATTGCGCCCCATGCCGACGACGCCGAGCTGGCCGCGTACGGCCTTTACAGCCAGGCTGATGAAACCTGGGTTGTGACGCTGACTGCCGGTGAAATCGAAGCCGAGCACTACCAGCAGATGGGCCTGGAAAAAGCCGAGGCCGCTCGCCTGAAGGGCCGCCTGCGCGCCTGGGACAGTATTGCTGTACCGCGCTGGGCCGGTGTGCCGCAAGCGCGTTGCGTGCAACTGGGCTACTTCTGCCTGCAATTGCCCGCCATGCAGGCTGCGCCCGATCAGCCGGCTGCTTCCCGTGAAGCCGACCTTGCCGATATCCGCGTGTTCCGCCAGTTCAACCCGTTCCCACTGCCGGCCGATAGTGATGGCGCGCCAACCTGGCACAACCTGCTGGCCGACCTGCGCGCCTTGCTGGAAATGGCCAGGCCAGAAGTACTGGTGATGCCGCATCCGCAGCTCGATCCACACCCCGACCATATCTGCGCCCAGGCAGCCGTGCTGGAAGCCCTGCAAGGCCTGGCCTGGCAGCCACAAACGCTGCTGTGCTACGCCAACCACCTGCACGACAACGACCGCTGGCCCATGGGTGACAGCGGCGATGGCGTGGCCCTGCCGCCACAGTTGAGCGCAGCCCAGGCCTGGGCCCCTTGCAGCCTGGTGTTGGACCTGGCTACCCAGCGCGACAAAGCCATGGCCCTGGGCATGATGCATGACCTGCAACCGCCAGCACCGTTCAAGCGCCGGTTGCGCCGCCTGCTGCAACGTTGGCTGGCTGGTCGGCGCCCGTCGCCTTACGGGGAGAACGAGTTCTTCCGCAAAGCTGTGCGCCGACACGAACTGTTCTGGCGACGTGAGCTGTAGGCACGCGCCAATGGTTGACCGCGATGGCGCCGAGCGCCCAAGGAAAGTTATGAAAGTCCTATTTCTGGTACAGAAGGAACAGCGGGCGATTCTCGACCGCCTGTACGATGGCGTCGCGGCCAATTGCGAGTGCGACCTGCGTTGGCTGACCAGCGAAGACCAGCGCAACCTGCGCCGCTATTTCAAGCGTGAAGTGCAGGTCGAGCGTTATGACCGCATCGTGTTCTTCCTGCGCTTCAAGCAAGAGATCCGGCAGGTGGCCTTCATCCGCACTGTGCCAAACCTGGTCATCCTCGAGCACGACGCCTACCAGAATTACATTCCCTGCAAGTACACCGGCAAGTTCAGCGCCCATTACCGCCAGCTGCCATGGGCGCGGGTGATCAGCTCTGGTTACATGGTCAGCGAGCGCCTGCGCCAGGAAGGTTTCGATGCGGTGTTCGTGCCCAAGGGCTATGACGAGCAACTGCTGGCTGATCAGGGGCGCGAGCGCGACATCGAACTGGCCTTCGTCGGCAGTGTCAACAGCGTGGCGTATAGCGGCCGCAAGGCGCTGCTGGACGAGCTGGGGCAGGTCGAGAACCTGCTGGTCACCCGTACCAAGTCGGGTGAAGACTACTGCAACACACTCAACCGTATCCGTTTCTTCGTCAGTGCCGACGTCGGCATGGGCGAATACATGATCAAGAATTTCGAAGCCATGGCCTGTGGCTGTGTGTTGCTTGCATATGACCAGGGCGAGGAAGAAAACCGCGCATTGGGCCTGCAGGACATGCACAACGTGGTGTTCTATGACAACATCCCGACCCTTCAGGAAAAACTGCGCCGTTTGCGTGCCGACCCTGAACTGGCCCGGCAGATTGCAGAAAATGGCCGCCACCTGGCGGTTTCCCGTTTCAGTTTCGCCGCAGTTGGACGTAGCATCGTCGACCACATGCGCCCGGCGCTCAGGCCCCACCCGCCGTTATCTGCGTGGCAGCGGCTGCGCCTGAAGCTGGGTATCTAAATAAGAGTTTTCACGCCCAGGAGCGGGTTGTTGAAAACCGATAGTCGCAATGCGGAGGGAGTCCGGTGCGCTTTTCAGAAGAGAGTGACGTCACGCTTGTCGTGACCAGTTGTGGGCGGTTCGATCTGCTCAAAGACACCCTTGAGAGTTTCGATCGCTACAACACCGCGCCCATTCGCGAAGTGTTCATCACCGAAGATTCCGGTGACGATGCCGTGCATGCCGCTGTGCCGGAGCATTGGAAGCCCCACTGCAAGGTATTCGTCAACCGGCCCAAGCTCGGCCAGTTACCGTCTATCGACCTGGCCTACAGCCACGTCAAGACGCCGTACATCTTCCACTGTGAGGACGACTGGCATTTCTATCGCCAGGGTTTTGTCGAGGATTCCCGGGCCATTCTGGGCGTCAGCCCCAACCTGTTGCAGGTGTGGCTGCGCAGCCATGCCCACGACCTGGCCATCCACAGCCCGTACATCCACCTGGGCGACCGCCAGGTGATTGCCGGTGTGCCTTGCTACCCGCTGCTGTCCGACAAGGCCGAGTGGCAAGCGTTCTCGCTCAACCCCGGTTTGCGGCGCTTGAGCGATTATCAGCGCTGTGCGCCATTTGCCGCCTATGCTGGAGAAAAGGCGCTTTCCCGGCGCTACGCTGAGTTAAATCTGACAGCTGTCACCTTGGAGGGTGATGCAGTATTGCACACTGGATTTGGTAATCACGTGACCTTGCCCATAGAAGTGGAACGCAAGGCCAAGCGCCGTCAACGTGATCGGATCAAACTGGCATTGACGCTGGTGACAGGTGCCGTTATCGGCATGGGTATCACCCTTTTTGTTCAATGAAGTCGCTGTCCCACCTGACATGAGCGGGAGAGGGCCCATGAACATCGTCAATATGATGTGGGCGGGTGGAACGCCGTACATGTCCATCCACAAAGTTCATCGGCAAGTGCTGTCGAATGCAGGTGCCGATGCCCGGATCAGTAACTGGCTGCTGCTGGGTAGCGGGCTGTGCTGTGGGCTCGGCTCGACCCGGGAGTGGCACATGCCGGCACGTGCCCTGAAGGGCCGTCATCTGTGGCGCCTGCTGCGGCCGTGGTTGCGCATGCGTCTTCGCAAGGCGCTGGCCGAGGCCGGGGCGGAAGTCGTGTTGCTCGACGGTATTGGCGTTGCGCGCCTGGTGCTGCCGTTGTTGCAGGGCTTTCCCGGCGTACGTGCAAAGGTGTTGTTCCATGGCAAGACGCGTCTGCAGGCCAGCGATATCCGCATGCTGCGTATGCTGCCAGCCGAGCGCCTGAGTATTGCTGCAGTGTCGCAGACATTGGCCGAGTCGCTGGAACGTGACCTGGGCAGGCCGGTACAGACCCTGCGCATGGCGCTCGATCCACTGGCCTTCGCTGCACCCTTACTGAGCCGTGACAAGGCCCGGCAGGCCCTGCACCTGCCACAGCCAGCCGGGGTGATGTTGGGTGCGGTAGGGCGCCTGGTAGAGAGCAAAGGTTTCGAGATGCTGATCGATGCCTTCGCCAGGGCCAGTACCCGACAACCGGGCCTGCAGCTGGCGATCATTGGCGAGGGGCCGCAGCATGTCGCGCTGCAAGAGCGTATTGCTGCACTGGGTCTGACCGGTCGTGTTCACCTGTGCGGTCACCGTGATGACCTGCAGCAGTTGTATCGGGCGTTCGACTGGCTGCTGGTGCCTTCGCGTTCCGAAGGCCTGGGGCTGGTGGTGCAGGAGGCGGTAATGGCCGATGTGCCGGTGGTGTGCAGCGACCTGCAAGTGTTCCGCGAGCAGTTGCGTGAAACCGGTGGCTACCTGCCGATTGCCGACGAGGGCGCCTGGGCCGAGGCGATTGAGCGTTGCACGGCGCTCAGCGCCTCGGCGGTAGCAGCAAAACAACGCCAGGCGCTGGCACCAGAGCAGGCCTGGCAAGCGTTCTGCAACGGCTCGCAGAGCCTGCTGCGCAGCTGAGATTCAGCGTGCCAGCAGGGCTGCCTCGAAGGCAGCAAGGGGGAACCGGTCGCCCAGGTTCTCCCGTTCGATATAGCGCACCATGTGCTGCACATTGCGACGGATCATGCGCGCCGACAACGGCGGGCGCAGGAAGCGCATGTCGGCCACATCGATCAGGCCCAGGCGCTGGTCAGGGGTGACTACCACATTGCCCAGGTGCAACGAGCGGAAGTACACGCCGCTGCGGTGCAGCTGGCGGACCAGCTCGATCAGCTGCGGAAGGAAGGTGTCCCAGCTGAAGCCCTCATCGCGCGACATTTGCAGCAGCGTGCGCCCTGGCAGCGGTCGATACAGCACGGCGGTGCGGCCAGGCAAGTCGAGCTTGTGCTGGCTGATCACTTCGAGCGTAGGGATGCCCAATTGCGCAAGGCGCGCGGCGTTATCGACGAAGCGTTGCGAGTAGGGGCGCAGCAGTGCAGATGAAATCAGCCGCTTCCTACGAAAAACCTTGAGGAAATTACCATCCTTGAGCAGGTAGACTTTGGCGCCATGGCTGTCTGCCTCAAGCACCTGTGCGCCTTGTGTCAGCTGATCGAAGTCGACCTGGGTGAGCCGGGAGCATTGCATGAATAGAGCCTTGTCGTCTGGCGAGCAAAATGACCGGCAATAATGCCGAAAATAATGCTGTAGCACCATGGATGGTGTCTTTGATTCATCGGGGGAAAGGATGTTGTATCAAAAAAACTGGGCACGGGCCTGGTTAGGGTTGGGTCTGGTCTGGTTCCTGGCAGCAATTGCCCTGGCGCCCAGCAACAAGATTTATCAGCAGGGGCTGGTGTTGTTCCTGTGGCTGCCAACGCTGGTTCTGGCGTGGTCTGCCCGCGAAGTGCTGGTGCAAGCCTGGAAGCGACAGCCGGCGCTGTGGATAAGCTTGCTGCTGTTGTTGGGTTGGAGCGGGCTGAGCCTGGCCTGGTCGCCCGCCGAAGACCCGGGGCGTGAGATCAAGCGCCTGGTCTACATCCTGGTGTTCCTGTTGGCGTTCCCGCTGTTGGCCCAGCTTGGCCATGCAAGGATTCGCCAGCTGCTACTGCTGGGTAGCGCATTGCTGGCTATTGCCGCGCTGGTTTCAGTCATCCGGTTCTATGGCGTGCAAGGCATGCCGTTGCTGACCCGGCTTCAAGGTATCGGCGAGATATCGCACCCGATCCTGGGGGCATACGTCATCGGTGTAGCGGTACTGTTCCTGCTTTACGAGCCGCCTCGGCAGCGTGGCCTGCAGCTGTTGTGGCTGGTGGCACTGGTCTGCCTGGGGGCATTCGCCATGCTCAGCCAAAGCCGTGGCGCGCTCCTTGCCCTGGTACTTACCGTCATCATGGCGCCACTGTGGTTCCGCGACCGCCATAGCCGGGTGTTTGCCATCCTGGCGGCCATTGCTACCGGCCTTGCTTTCTATGTGGTGTACGACCTGATTGCCAAGCGCGGCTCGTCCTACCGGCCGGAGATCTTCCATGCCGTGGTCGACATGATTGCCGCGCACCCCTGGACCGGCCTGGGTCTGGGAGCAAGCTACGAAGTGAGCGCCGTCGGCAAGCACTTCGACCATACCCACAACATGTTCACCCACGTCGCCGTGGAAATGGGCTTGCCCGGCATGTTCCTGTGGGTAATGGTGTGGCTCTACACCCTGGGTGAAATCATCCGCGCACGCGGTACGCTGTTCGGCAAGATCCTGCTGGGCTTCTGGGTGTACTCGACCCTGGCCATGCAGTTCGATGCCGCCAGCCTCACCGGCACGCCGCGTGCCGAGTGGTTCATCAGCTGGCTGCCTGTGGGCCTTGCCATGATGCTGCCATGGGGGCGTGCCGAAAATGGCGCCTGTGGTAAAATTTCCGGTTCAACCTGAACAGCGAGCTCGATAATGGCCGAAACACCGCGACCGGCGGAGCACACCTCCAGCCTGAAGATCTACTTCCGGCTGCTGAGCTATGTGAAACCCTATGTCGGCATTTTCCTGCTGAGCATTGTCGGTTTCGTGATCTTTGCCTCGACCCAGCCGATGCTGGCCGGCATTCTCAAGTATTTCGTCGATGGGCTGAGCAACCCCGAAGCGGTGTTGTTCCCCAACGTGCCCTACCTGCGCGACCTGCAATTGCTGCAGGCGGTACCACTGCTGATCATCCTGATTGCGGCGTGGCAGGGCCTGGGTTCGTTCCTCGGCAACTACTTCCTGGCCAAGGTGTCCTTGTGCCTGGTGCATGACCTGCGCGTGGAATTGTTCAACAAGCTGCTGGTGCTGCCTAACCGCTACTTCGACAACCACAACTCCGGGCACCTGATTTCGCGCATCACCTTCAACGTGACCATGGTTACGGGCGCTGCGACCGACGCCATCAAGGTAGTGATCCGCGAAGGCCTGACCGTGGTGTTCCTGTTCGCCTACCTGCTGTGGATGAACTGGCACCTGACCCTTGTGATGGTTGCCATCCTGCCGGTGATCGCGGTGATGGTGAGCGTGGCCAGCAAGAAATTCCGCAAGCAGAGCAAGAAGATCCAGGTGGCCATGGGCGACGTGACCCACGTTGCCTCGGAAACCATCCAGGGCTACCGCGTGGTGCGCAGCTTTGGTGGCGAGGCTTACGAGGAGCAGCGTTTCAGCAAGGCCAGCCAGAGCAACACCGACAAACAGCTGCGCATGACCAAGACCGGCTCGCTGTATACGCCAATGCTGCAACTGGTGATCTACAGCGCCATGGCCGCACTGATGTTCCTGGTACTGTTCCTGCGCGGTGAGTCCACCGCTGGCGACCTGGTGGCCTACATCACTGCTGCCGGCCTGCTGCCCAAGCCGATTCGTCAGCTTTCGGAAGTCAGCTCCACGATCCAGAAGGGCCTGGCAGGTGCCGAGAGCATCTTCGAGCAGCTGGACGAAGAGCCCGAAGTGGACACCGGCACCGTCGAGAAGGAGCGGGTGGAAGGGCGCCTTGAAGTGCGCAACCTGAGCTTCACCTACCCGGGTACCGAGCGTGAAGTGCTGAGCGATATCAGCTTTGTCGCCGAGCCCGGGCAGATGATTGCCCTGGTCGGCCGTTCCGGCAGTGGCAAGTCGACGCTGGCGGCGCTGATCCCGCGCTTCTACCACCACGACCAAGGGCAAATTCTGCTGGATGGCGTGGAAATCGAGAATTACCGCCTGCGCAACCTGCGCCGCCATGTGTCCCAGGTGACCCAGCACGTCACCCTGTTCAACGACACCGTGGCCAACAACATCGCCTATGGCGACCTTGCCGGCGCCCCGCGCGCCGACATCGAGGCTGCTGCGGCCGATGCCTATGCCAAGGAGTTTGTCGACCGGTTGCCGAAAGGCTTTGATACCGATGTGGGTGAAAACGGCGTGCTGCTCTCCGGTGGCCAGCGCCAGCGCCTGGCAATTGCCCGGGCGCTGCTGAAAAACGCGCCGCTGCTGATCCTCGACGAAGCCACCTCGGCGCTGGATACCGAGTCCGAGCGGCACATCCAGGCCGCCCTGGACCATGTCATGCAGGGCCGTACCACGCTGGTGATCGCCCATCGCCTGTCGACCATCGAGAAGGCCGACCAGATCCTGGTCATGGATCAGGGCCGCCTGGTCGAGCGCGGTACCCATGCCGAGCTGCTTGCGGCCAATGGCCATTATGCCCGCCTGCATGCCATGGGGCTGGATGAGCCGGCCAAGGCCGATATCACCTGAACCTACCTTGATCGGGGCCGTTGCGGCCCCGATTGTCACGGGAATTTTCCGGGGGTGATCTGGCCATAAAGCCGTCGTCTACCCTGTGCTAATATCCTGCCCCTGTTCATTATTTCCATATGGGTTGCCCATGAAGTTGTCCATGCCGCGTTTCGATCAAGCCCCGGTACTGGTGGTCGGCGATGTCATGCTCGACCGCTACTGGCATGGCGGTACTTCGCGTATCTCGCCTGAAGCGCCAGTGCCGGTGGTAAAGGTCGATCAGATCGAGGATCGCCCCGGCGGCGCGGCCAACGTTGCCTTGAACATCGCCGCCCTGGGCGCACCGGCTTCATTGATTGGTGTCACTGGCCAGGATGAGGCCGCCGACAGCCTGGCCAACAGCCTGCAGGCTGCGGGCGTGCGCTCGGTGTTCCAGCGCATCGCGCACCAGCCGACCATCGTCAAGCTGCGGGTCATGAGCCGTCACCAGCAGCTGCTGCGTATCGATTTCGAAGAGCCGTTCGCCACCGACCCGCTGTCGCTGGGCGCGGAGGTCGACAGCCTGCTGGAAGGCGTCAAGGTGCTGGTCCTGTCTGACTACGGCAAGGGCGCACTGAAAAACCACCAGAGCCTGATCCAGGCGGCGCGGGCCAAGGGCATTCCGGTGTTGGCCGACCCCAAGGGCAAGGACTTTTCCATCTACCGCGGTGCCAGCCTGATCACCCCGAATCTCAGCGAGTTCGAGACCATCGTTGGCCGCTGTGCCGATGAGGCTGACCTGGTTGCCAAAGGCGTGCAGCTACTGCAAGACCTGGACCTGGGCGCCTTGCTGGTAACCCGCGGCGAGCACGGCATGACCCTGCTGCGCACGGGCCAGCCAGCGTTGCACCTGCCGGCGCGGGCGCGTGAAGTGTTCGATGTGACCGGTGCCGGTGATACCGTCATCTCCACACTCGCGGCGGCCATTGCGGCTGGCGAGGACCTGCCGCACGCGGTGGCCTTGGCCAACCTGGCGGCTGGCATTGTGGTCGGCAAGCTGGGTACGGCGGCGATCAGTGCCCCCGAACTGCGCCGTGCAATCCAGCGTGAGGAAGGCTCCGAACGCGGCGTACTGGGCCTGGAGCAACTGCTGCTGGCCATCGATGATGCGCGGGCGCACAAAGAGAAAATCGTCTTCACCAACGGCTGCTTCGACATCCTGCACGCTGGGCATGTCACCTACCTGGAACAGGCGCGGGCCCAAGGCGATCGCCTGATCGTCGCGGTCAACGACGACGCCTCGGTCAGCCGCTTGAAAGGGCCGGGCCGGCCGATCAACAGCGTTGACCGGCGCATGGCCGTACTGGCCGGGCTGGGTGCGGTGGATTGGGTCATCAGCTTCCCTGAGGGCACGCCGGAAAACCTGCTGAGCCAGGTCAAGCCGGATGTGCTGGTCAAGGGTGGCGACTATGGCATTGACCAGGTGGTGGGTGCCGACATCGTCAAGGCCTATGGCGGCACCGTGAAGGTGCTGGGGCTGGTCGAGAACAGCTCGACTACCGCGATTGTCGAGAAAATTCGCAAGAACTGATCGAGCGCCGCTCTTTCGCTGGTCCGTGTAGGAGCGGCCTTGTGTCGCGAAAGGGCTGCGCAGCAGCCCCAGCTATTTGTGCATTTGCGGTGGAATCCTAGGGCTGCTCCGCAGCCCTTTCGCGACGCAAGGCCGCTCCTACAGGGGCCACGCAGGCTTCAGAATCTTATTTGTGAAGTGAGGTGCGCGCCCGCTCCAGCAATGCCCGTGCCTTGTCACCAAACCGCTGCAGGTGCGACGCCCGCACCGGCTTGCTCTCCACCAGCCCCTGCTGTTTCACCCAGTCCTTCCAGCGCACTCGCTCATCCTTCACCACCCAGCCTTCCTGCCGGGCAAAGCTTTCTGCCAGGTACAGCCCGCGCGTACTTGCGGGTACCAGCTCATCCTTCTTCAGCGTGTACAGCTCAGCCAGCGGCTGGCCGTCCTTCAGCGGCATCAGGTACAGGTCGGGCCGTTTGCGGTTGAGCCGCGCCACCAGCTGGCCGCCCTCCAGCCGCTCATCAACGTGGAACAGGCTGAGTTTCTTGACTTCCCGGGGTACCTGCAGGCGCATGTCGTAGATCAGCTGTAGCGAAGCGGTGGGCAAGTGCACATAGGCCCTAGGCCGCTCCAGCAGCATCAGGTTGCCGCAGTGGACGGGCCGGGCAGCGCCGGATTCCGGAGCCAGCAAGAAGTGCGGTGTTTCGCGATAGTGCAAGGCTGCGGCGTAGGGGACGGGCAGCCAGGTATCGTTGAAACGCCCGCCCAGCCAGCCTTCCGGGGTTTCCAGCAGGCATTCCTCAGCTACTTCCTGTACCGCCGTGTGCAAAGGCAGGTTGAGCTCCTGAGCGGGTACATAGCCGGAAATCAGTTTCAGCACCACATCGCCCCGGTCTTGCCGGCGCTGGCGTACCAGTACCCAGTAATCGCGGTTCTGCCAATGCAGGGTAAGGCGCACCGACACACCCAGGTTGGCCAGTTCGACCACGAAACGCTGCGTGTCGGGCAGCTGGATGGCCTTGCGCCGCTGCTGGGTCTGGGCAAAGTTCAGCGGCATGCCGATGCTCTGGTAGATCAGCCCTTCGGGTGTGGCTTCGACATGCAGTGGCAGTGTCTTGAAGTTGCTCGGGTTCTTGCGGATCAGCGTTCGCGCCACGAGGCTCCTCCTTGCGTCGGGTCATTCGCCTGGCCCTTGGGCCGGGGGTAACTCAGTGCTGGCCCAGGATACGGGCGACGGTGGCCACGTTGTGGGCCAGGTGCAGCGGGTTGATGGTGCCGACGATAGCACTGCTGACGCCCGGGTGGGCGAACAACAGCTCAAAGCTGGCCTGCACCGGGTCAACGCCCGGGGCCAGGCAGACATGCCCACTGGCCAAGGCTTTCTTTACCAGGATGGCCTTGCCATGTTCGGCAGCGTAGTCCAGCACCGGGCGTTCTGCCTGCTCGTTGAGGTTGTAGGTGACCATGGCGCAGTCGCCCTGTTCCAAGGCCTTCAGGCCGCCGGCCACGGTCTTGCCAGACAGGCCGAAGCCGAGGATCTTGCCTTCCTGCTTCAGCGCCGCCAGGGTCTGGTAGACCTCCTGCTGTTCAAGAATCGCCAGGTCGTTGCCGTCGGAATGCACCAGCACCAGTTCGATGCGGTCGGTTTCCAGGCGGCGCAGGCTGCGTTCCACCGAGCGGCGGGTGTGGGCGGCAGTGAAGTCGAAGTGCGACTGGCCGTTGTCGAACTCCTCACCGACCTTGCTGACGATTACCCACTCATCACGTTGGCCCCGTAGCAACGGGCCCAGGCGTTCTTCGCTGCGGCCATAGGCCGGAGCGGTGTCGATGAGGTTGATCCCCAGCTCGCGGGCCTGGGCCAGCAGCAGGCGGGCTTCGTCGTCGCCGGGGATGGTAAAACCGGTGGGGTACTTCACGCCTTGGTCGCGCCCCAACTTGACCGTACCCAGGCCCAGCGGTGAAACCCTGAAACCGGTGCTGCCCAACGGGCGGTGGAAGTCATGCAGGGTAGGCAGGCTCATGGCAGCAATTGCTCCCAGGCCGGTACGCCAAGCGGCGGGCGTGGCAGGCCAGCCAGGTCGGCCTGGGCCTGTGGGCGGATACCGTCGCGCTCCAGGTGGCTGATGACCCGGTCGCTGAAGTCTGGCGCCAGCGCCAGCTTCGTCGGCCAGCCGACCAGCAAGCGTTCCTGGTCGGCAAGGAAGGCGTTGTCCGGGCGCACCAGGCCTGATTGTGCTGGCTCTGCGCGGTCCACCCGCAGGGTGGCCCAGCGCACCTGGCTTTGGTCTACCCATGGCAGCAGGCTGGCGATTTCCTTTTGTGCTGCGGCAATCTGCGCGGCCGGGTCGCGGGCGACGCCATCGGCTTCGGCCAGGTCGCCACCCAGATACCAGACCCATTGGCCATCGGCAGCCGGGTGGGTAGTGACGGTCACCCGCGGCTTGGGCCCGCCGCCCAGGCAGTGGGCATACAGCGGTTTCAGGTTGGCGCCCTTGGCCATGACCATGTGCAGCGGCCGTGTTTGCATGGCTGGCTGGTTCAGGCCCAGGGCGTGCAGCAGGTCTTCGGTGCCAGCGCCAGCGCTAAGCACGACGCGCTGGGCACGAATGTCGCGGCCATCGACGCGCAGGCCGACCAGTTCGTCATTTTCGCGCAGCGGCTCGATGCGTTCCCCGGCCAGCAGGCTGTCGCCCGCCAGTTCGGCCAGGTTGGCCAGCAAGGTGGGTACGTCGATGACCAGCTCGGCCAGGCGGTAGACCTTGCCCTTGAAGGCACGGTCTTGCAGGGCAGGCGGCAGCTGCTCGCCTTTCACCTGGTCGACCCGGCCGCGCACGGCTTTGCTGGCGAAAAAGCTGGTCAGGTTGCCGGCCAGGGTGCCTGGCGACCACAGGTAGTGGGCATCGGATAGCAGGCGGGTGCCGGCAAGATCCAGCTCGCCGCTGCCGCTCAAGGCTTCGCGCCAGCGGCGAGGCATGTCGGCAATGGCTTCCGAGGCGCCGGTCAGCGCGCCGTGCAGGGCGTACTTGGTGCCGCCATGGATAATGCCCTGGGACTTGATAGTCTGCTCACCACCAAGGCTGGCGCGCTCCACCAGCACTGTCGAGTACCCCATGCGGCGCAGGCGTGCATTGAGCCAGAGGCCTGCGACCCCGGCGCCGACGATCAGTACGTCAGTGGAAATGGCAGATGGCATGGCGGTACCTCGAAGACTGGGACAGCTGGCAAGTATACAGGGTCGGGCTTGGGTGGGCTTTGCGATCCTTGGGGCTGCTGCGCAGCCCATCGCGACACAAGGCCGCTCCTACAGGTACCGTGCATGTTCCGAGGCGTACGCGGTTCCCTGTAGGAGCGGCCTTGCGTCGCGATGGGCCGCAAAGCGGCCCCAAAATCCTGAGGCGAATATCAGTGCCCGGCTGTCTTCGAAAACAGCTGAATCACCACCACCCCACCCACGATCATGGCCATGCCCAGCATCGCCGGCAAATCCAGCTTCTGCCCGTAGATCACCAGCGCTGCCACACTGATCAGCACAACCCCCAGTCCCGACCAGATTGCATAGGCGATCCCCACTGGAATGCTGCGTACCACCAGGGTCAGCATCCAGAACGCAATCCCATAGCCAACGACCATCAACAGCAACGGCAAAGGCGTGCTCAGGCCCTTCACCGCTTTCATCGAGGCGGTGGCGATCACTTCGGCGCAGATGGCGATGGCGAGGTAGGTGTAGGCATTCATGGCGGGATCCTCCGGTAACTGGTCGGGCATTCTAGACGTTACGTAGATGGGGTAAAGTCATTACCTATCAATAGGGAAGATAGGTAGATGGCCGAGCAGTGGAACCTTGAGCAACTGCGTACGTTCCTGCGTGTCGCTGAACTGCGCTCGTTCTCCGCCGTGGCCCGCGAGCAGCGCAAGGCGCAGTCGGCTATCAGCAGCGCAATTGCCCTGCTTGAAACGGACTTGGGTGTCACCTTGTTCGAGCGCAGCAGTGGCCGGCAACCAAAGCTGACCGAAAACGGTAGCGCGTTGCTGGAAGACGCCCGTGAGCTGCTGCGCCAGTGCGAACGCCTGGATGGCCGCGCCCTGGCACTGATGCGCGGGCAAGAGGCGTTGCTGCGGGTGGCTCAGGACGAAGCCATGCCTTACCAGCCGGTGATCGACAGCCTGGACGAACTGGCCAGTCGCTTTCCATTTCTGGAAGTGCAACTGGCCAGTGGCGCTCAAGGGGATGTGGCGCGCAAGCTGGTGGAGCGGCGAGCCGACCTGGGCCTGTTCTTCCACCACGAAAGCATGCCGGCATCGCTGGAACGGCGCGCCCTGGGCAGTGTGGAAATGGTTACGGTGTGCGCAGTCGGCCACCCGCTGGCAGGCGAAAGGCAGGTCACCCTTCAGCAACTGGCACGCCACCGGCAACTGCTCATCACCCCGCAGCAAAGCGGCTACCCAGGCGGCGAGGCGGTTAGCCCGCAGGTGTGGCGTGCCGACAGCTTCTACGCCATGGCCGAACTGCTGATGCGCGGCCTGGGCTGGGCCTGGCTGCCGCGGCACGTGGTGCAGTACCCGACTTACCAGGCGCATATGGTCGAACTGGACAGCGAGTGGCGGCCACCGGCGTTGGTGGCGGAGCTGGCCTGGCGCCGCGACGAGCCCTTGGGGCCCGCTGCGCAGTGGCTGGCCGAGCGCTTTGCAGTGCATCTGCGTGCGATCGGGTAAACTCCGCCGCCATGAACAGAACTCTCTATACCTTGCTGTTTCACCTGGGCCTGCCGCTGGTTGCGCTGCGCCTGTACCTGCGCGCACGCAAGGCGCCAGCCTATGGCCAGCGTATCGGCGAGCGCTTTGCGTTCAAGCTGCCAGTCATGCGCCAAGGTGGCATCTGGGTGCATGCAGTGTCTGTGGGCGAAAGCATTGCCGCCGCGCCCATGGTGCGCGCCTTGCTCAAGGCCTACCCCGAGTTGCCAATCACGCTTACCTGCATGACACCAACCGGTTCCGAGCGCATTCGCGCCATGTTCGCCGACGAACCGCGCGTGCAGCATTGCTACCTGCCCTACGACCTGGCGTGGGCAGCCGGGCGTTTTCTCGACCATGTGCAGCCGAAGCTGGGCATCATCATGGAAACCGAGCTGTGGCCCAATCACATCCACCAGTGTGCCAAACGCGGTATTCCCGTGGCGCTGGCCAATGCGCGTTTGTCCGAGCGCTCGGCCCGTGGTTATGGGCGCTTTGCCAAGCTGACCCGGCCGATGCTGGCAGAGATGAGCCTGATTGCCGTGCAAACGCAAACCGAAGCGCAGCGCTTCCGTGATTTGGGCGCGCGTCCTGAGTGCGTGCAGGTCACCGGTTCGATCAAGTTCGACCTGAAGATCGATGAGCAACTGCTACCCCGTGCCAAGGCATTGCGTGCGCAGTGGGGGGCGCAGCAGCGCCCGGTGTGGATTGCGGCCAGCACCCATGAAGGTGAGGACGCGTTGGTCCTGCAGGCGCACCGGCAGTTGTTGCAGGTGCATGGTGATGCCTTGCTGATCCTGGTACCGCGCCACCCCGAGCGCTTCAACGCGGTGCATGCGCTTTGCAGCGAGCAGTTCACGACCGTGCGCCGCTCTGCCGGCGCCCCGGTCGATGCGCAGACGCAGGTACTGCTTGGCGATACCATGGGCGAGTTGCTGTTCCTTTACGCCTTGGCCGACATCGCCTTTGTCGGCGGCAGCCTGGTGGCAACCGGTGGTCACAACCCGCTGGAGCCGGCAGCGCTGGCCCTGCCGGTGGTCATGGGGCCGCATGTGTTCAACTTCCTCGAAATCAGCGCGATGCTGCGCGAGGCAGGGGCGTTGCAGCAGGTGGACGATGCCGACGGGCTGGCCGGGGCGGTACGGCGGCTGGTGGAGTTGCCGCAGGATGCGCAGCGCATGGGCGAGGCGGGCAGGGCGGTGATGCGGGCCAATCAAGGTGCGTTGCAACGCTTGCTCGATGGCCTGGCTGCGCTAATCCGCTGATATTTGCGTTGGCTTCTTCGCGGGCTCGCCCGCTCCCACAGGATTGATGCAGGGTTCGAGGGCTGCGCAATCCCTGTGGGAGCGGGCGAGCCCGCGAAGAAGCCAGTACCTATCTCAAGGCCTACGCTCGAAGTTCTTGGCGGCAGCGGCAGCCAGGTCCGGCGGCAGGAAGTCCTTGTCCGGGTTGTAGTCGGCTTTCAGGTACCGCCCCAGGTCCTGCAGATCCTGTGGGCTCAACGTACCGGCCGCCTGCTTCAGGCTCAGGTTGTCGAGGATGTAGTCATAGCGGCTGTTGTTGTAATCCCTCACCGAGGTATACAGCTGGCGCTGGGCATCAAGCACATCAACGATGTTGCGGGTGCCGACCTGGTAGCCGATTTCAGTGGCCTCCAGCGCACTCTGGTTGGAGATGATCGACTGCTTGCGCGCCTGCACCTGTTCCACATCAGTGTTCACCGCACGGTGCAGGTTACGGGTGTTCTCCACCACCTGGCGGCGCAAACTTTCACGCTGCTGTTCGCTCTGGCTCAGGCGCTGATAAGCCTCGCGTACCTGCGAGCTGGTCAGGCCACCGCTGTAGATCGGGATGTTCAGTTGCAGGCCAACGCTAGTCTGTTCGACATCGCCGCTGTAGCGCACGCCCAGTTGCGAGGGGTTGGTGAAGCCGAGGCTGTCGTTGTCACCCTTCTGATACTTCGCCACCGCATCCAGCGTCGGCGCGTGGCCAGCCTTGCGCTGGCGCAGGGTTTCTTCGGCGGCGGAAACCGCATAGTTGGTGGCCAGCAGGTTGAGGTTCTGGCGCCCGGCGGTTTCGACCCAGGCCTTGGCGTCGTTTGGCGTTGGCACCTGCACGGGCAGGGTATGCACCACGCCTTGAATCGAGGTGTATTCACGGTTGGTCAGGGTGACCAGCGCTTCAAAGGCATCCTGCACCTGGCGCTCGGCAATGATCCGGTTGGCCCGGGCCGTGTCGTAGCTGGCCTGGGATTGCAGCACGTCGGTCTTGTCCGACAGGCCCACATCGAAACGCTCGTTGGACTGGTCCAGCTGGCGCTTGAACGCGGCTTCCTCGGCCTTGGTGGCGGCCAGGTTGTCCTGGGCGCGCAGCACGGCGAAGTAGTTTTGCGCAGTCTGCAGGATCAGGTTCTGTTCAGTGGCCGACAGCTCCAGCGCGGCCTGCTCGTTGACTGCCTCGGCTGCCTGCAACTGGAACCAGCGGTCAGCGCGGAAGATTGGCTGGGCCAGGGTTGCGCTCCACGAGTTGCCGCTGCGGTTGGAGGTGATGGACGGCTCGTCCAGCTTGGTGCGGGTGTTCATCATTTCGGCGCCAGCCGACAGGTTTGGCAACAGTCCGGCGCGGGCCTGGGGCACCACTTCGCGGCGGGCGCCATAATCGGCGCGGGCAGCGGCCAGGTCGGCGTTGTTGTCCACCGCCTCCTGATAGACGCTGACCAGATCGGTCTTCACTGTTGGGGGCATGTCCGCTGCCCAGACCACTCCGTTGGACGCACAAGACACGGCTATCGCCAGTGAGAGTTTGCGCAGCATAGAGGCAATCCTTGTACGAAAGTAATTACTGAACTGTTGAGTATCGAGCGACGGGCCAGTGTAGTGCCATGCGCCCCCGGCAACAATCGCCTGGTGTGCCTTTCATCAATCGCGCATTTACCCGCTTGGCTTTGCCGACCACTCCAGCTTAGACTGCGCATGTTCTTGTCGGGGTGCCTTGAAGCAAAGGCTGAGATCGCAGAGGTGCGGATCCCGTTGAACCTGATCAGGTTAGCGCCTGCGTAGGGAACAAGATTGCTCGCCTTCCCGGGGAGCCTCTTGTGCCAGGTCCGGGAATGTCGCAGCTGCATGCAGCTTCAGGCACCCCCGTATCCGGCACTGCACCCGTCAAGGGGTGCGTCCGCGTCTTTCAGGTTCTCCCCCGACATTCCACTGCTAGGAAGCCGTCTGGAGAGCCTGTGATGACCAAACAAGAAAAAGCGATCAACCTCAGCGAATCGGCACAAGTCGATCAGCAGTCCGTGCAACCGTTCCGCCGTTCGCGCAAGATCTATGTCGAAGGCTCGCGTCCGGACATCCGCGTACCCATGCGCGAAATCAGCCTGGACGATACCCCTACCGATTTTGGTGGCGAAACCAACGCCCCGGTACTGGTCTACGACACCTCCGGCCCGTACACCGACCCCAACGTGATCATCGACGTACGCAAAGGCCTGGGCGATGTGCGCTCGGCCTGGATCGAGGCACGGGGTGACACCGAGCGCCTCGACGGCCTGAGCTCCGACTTCGGCCAGCAGCGCCTGAACGACGCCGAGCTGGCCAAGCTGCGCTTCGCCCACGTGCGCAACCCGCGTCGGGCCAAGGCGGGCGCCAACGTCTCGCAGATGCACTATGCTCGCCAGGGCATCATCACCGCAGAGATGGAGTACGTGGCCATCCGCGAAAACATGAAGCTGCAAGAGGCCCGCGCCGCCGGTCTGCTCAAGGAGCAGCACGCAGGCCACAGCTTCGGTGCCAACATCCCGAAAGAAATCACCCCCGAATTCGTCCGCGAGGAAGTTGCCCGCGGCCGCGCGATCATTCCGGCCAACATCAACCACCCGGAAGTGGAGCCGATGATCATCGGCCGCAATTTCCTGGTGAAGATCAACGGCAACATCGGCAACAGCGCCCTGGGCTCCTCGATCGAGGAAGAAGTGGCCAAGCTGACCTGGGGCATCCGCTGGGGCTCGGACACGGTCATGGACCTGTCCACTGGCAAGCACATTCACGAAACCCGTGAGTGGATCATCCGCAACTCGCCGGTGCCGATCGGTACCGTGCCGATCTACCAGGCGCTGGAAAAGGTCAACGGCGTGGCCGAAGACCTGACCTGGGAGCTGTTCCGCGACACCCTGATCGAGCAGGCCGAGCAAGGCGTGGACTACTTCACCATCCACGCCGGTGTACTGCTGCGCTATGTGCCGCTGACCGCCAAGCGCGTTACCGGCATCGTCAGCCGTGGTGGCTCGATCATGGCCAAGTGGTGCCTGGCGCACCACAAGGAAAACTTCCTGTACACCCACTTCGACGAAATCTGCGAAATCATGAAGGCCTACGACGTCAGCTTCTCGCTGGGCGACGGCCTGCGCCCTGGCTCGATTGCCGACGCCAACGACGCCGCGCAGTTCGGTGAGCTGGAAACCCTCGGCGAGCTGACCAAGATTGCCTGGAAGCACGATGTGCAGTGCATGATCGAAGGCCCGGGCCACGTGCCGATGCAGCTGATCAAGGAGAACATGGACAAGCAGCTGGAGTGCTGCGACGAGGCGCCGTTCTACACCCTCGGCCCGCTGACCACCGACATTGCCCCAGGCTACGACCACATCACTTCGGGCATTGGCGCGGCGATGATCGGCTGGTTCGGTTGCGCCATGCTCTGCTACGTCACGCCCAAGGAGCACCTGGGCCTGCCGAACAAGGACGACGTGAAAACCGGCATCATCACCTACAAGATCGCCGCACATGCCGCCGACCTTGCCAAGGGCCACCCGGGCGCACAGATCCGTGACAACGCCTTGTCCAAGGCGCGCTTCGAGTTCCGCTGGGAAGACCAGTTCAACCTCGGCCTGGACCCGGACACTGCGCGTGCCTTCCACGATGAGACCCTGCCGAAGGAATCGGCCAAGGTCGCGCACTTCTGCTCGATGTGCGGGCCGAAGTTCTGCTCGATGAAGATCACCCAGGAAGTGCGTGAATACGCCGCCAGGATCGAGACGGTGGACGTGTCGGTCGAAGAGGGCATGCGCGAGCAGGCCGAGCGGTTCCGCCAGGAAGGCAGCCAGCTGTATCACAAGGTGTAACTGACTTTACATCTGCATCGAACCGGCTGGCCTCTTCGCGGGTAAGCCCGCTCCCACAGGAAACCCACTGCCTTCAGCATTGTGCGGTCCTTGTGGGAGCGGGTTTACCCGCGAAGAGGCCGGCCGGTTCAGCACATACCTCAACCCTTTCGGCGATTACAACAATGACCACCCCCAGCCAGTTCTCTCCCGACCACCCGGTCCCCAACCACCAGCGCATCTTTGGCGCCCGCGATCTCTTCTCGCTGTGGTTTTCCCTCGGCATCGGCCTGATGGTGCTGCAGGTCGGCGCCATGCTCGCGCCAGGCCTTGGTCTGGCCGGCGCGGTGCTGGCCATCGCCCTGGGCACCGGCGTGGGTGTGCTGTTGCTGGGGGCGGCCGGGGTTATCGGCAGCGACACCGGCCTGTCTGCCATGGGCACCCTGAAACTCAGCCTGGGCAGCCACGGCGCGCGTTTGCCGGCGCTGCTCAACCTGCTGCAACTGGTGGGCTGGGGTGCGTTCGAGATCATCGTCATGCGCGATGCTGCCAGCTTGCTGGGTGCACGCACCTTTGGCGAAGACAGTGCCTGGAACAGCCCGATGCTCTGGACCGTATGTTTCGGCGCCCTGGCCACCCTGCTGGCCGTCAGCGGGCCACTGGCCTTCGTGCGCAAGGTGCTGCGTGCCTGGGGTATCTGGTTGCTGCTGGGCGCGTGCATCTGGCTGACCTGGAACCTGTTCGCCAAGGCCGACCTGGCTGCGCTGTGGAGCCGCGCCGGGGACGGCTCGATGTCGCTGGCGGTCGGCTTTGATATTGCCATTGCCATGCCGCTGTCCTGGCTGCCGCTGATCGCCGACTACTCGCGCTTCGCCCGCAATGGCAAGCATGTGTTCGGCGGCACGGTGGTGGGCTACTTCATCGGCAACACCTGGCTGATGAGCCTGGGCGTGGCCTATACACTGGCCTTCGCTGCCAGTGGTGAAGTCAATGCCCTGCTGCTGGCCCTGGCTGGCGCCGGCATGGGTATCCCGCTGCTGCTTATTCTGCTGGACGAGTCTGAAAAGGCCTTTGCCGACATCCACTCGGCTGCTGTATCCACCGGCGTGCTGTTACCGCTGAAGGTCGAGCACCTGGCGTTGGCCGTCGGCGTGCTGTGCACCCTCATCGCCCTGCTGGCGCCCCTGGCCCAGTACGAGAACTTCCTGTTGCTGATCGGCTCGGTGTTCGCGCCACTGTTTGGCGTGGTGTTGATGGACCACTACGTGATCCGTCGCCGTCGCCTGCCGGCTCAGGTAAGTGGTTTGCACTGGCAGGCACTGGTGGCTTGGGTGGTCGGCGTGGCGGCTTACCATATCATCGCCACGCAAGCGCCGGACTTCGGGGCAACCCTGCCGGCACTGGTGCTGGCAGGGTTGCTGCACGGGCTGCTGAGCTTCAGCCGCGGCCGGGAAACAGTTCAGGCTTGAGTACGCCATTCAGGCGTGGGTATGGGATCTTCAGCTCCACGTGGCCCATGGAATAGGGCGCGATAGCGTAGACCTCATACTTGACCACCACCGCGCCGTACGTCAGGGCGATGTGCGGCGACTGCTTGAACGGCCAGGTTTTGACGAACTCGGCGTCCTTGTCCATGCCCACGCTCATCAGCCAGGCACGGTGAGACTCCTCGACGGTTTTCCAGAAGGTGTCTTCCTGGCCGGGCACCAGCATGTCCTGCAGGGTGAGCACCTTGTCCAGCTTGCGCGAATAGTTGATGAAACCGCGCCCCGGCATGCCGTGGGCGCCACCGCTGTCCAGGTAGCTGGACAACTCGACGATCACCAGCCCGTCATGCTGCTCGCGTACCTTGGCTTGCAAATAGCTGCTGTTACGCTTGTCGGCACTGGCCAGGTATTGCTGCTCGTACGCCTGCAAGGTGCCTGGCGCGGTGCCATGCTGATTATCTTCGGTCAGTTGCAGCAGGCGTTTTTCGACGATGGCGTCGAGTTTTGGCAGGGCCGGGAAGTGGACCATGTCGATGTTCACCAGCGGGCAGTCGCTTTCGCTGCAGCCGGGTTTGACATGCTCCCAGGCGTCGCGCTTGACCTCGAGCGGGGCCCGGTAGTTGGGCGTGAACAGGCTCTGGCAAGCGCCCAGGGCGAGTGCCAGCACGGCCACGGAAGTCAGTTTGACAAGTGTCATGATGATCCTTGCAGAACAGGGAAAAGTCGGCCTTTGACCGTCTGCGCGGCCTTCAGTTCGCCACTAAGCTAACAGAGTGAAGGCGAGCTGTCCTGAGTGTGCGAACGGTTGCCGGAAAGGGGTGAAACGCGAAAGCGTGCAGAGTAGGATGGCGCGATGCAGTAGTTGAGGTAACGAGGATTTCCATGTCAGACACGTTGAATTCGGTGCCCAAGGCGGTCGAGATCGTCAAGCGGGCCAACTGCTTCCAGGGCTTCTACAAGCTCGACAAGGTGCACCTGCGCCACGAGCTGTTTGCCGGGGGCATGGGCCGCGAGATCAGCCGTGAACTGTTCGTGCGCCACGATGCAGTGTGTGTGCTGCCTTACGACCCGTTGCGCGATGAAGTGGTGCTGATCGAGCAGTTTCGCGTGGGCGCGCTGGACAAGGTCGGCAACCCCTGGCTGATCGAGATGGTTGCCGGGCTGATCGACAAGGATGAGCAACCCGAGGAAGTCGCCCACCGCGAAGCCGAGGAAGAAGCCGGCCTGACGTTCAGCGCCCTGTGGCCGATGACCCGCTACTTCCCGTCCCCCGGCGGCAGTGACGAATACGTTCACCTGTTCCTTGGCCGTTGCACCAGCGAGGGCGCCGGGGGGCTGCATGGCCTGGAAGAAGAAGGCGAAGACATTCGCGTGCGCGTGTGGTCGTTCGAGGACGCCTTGCAGGCCGTGCGCGACGGGCGCATCTGCAACGCGGCGACCATCATCGGCCTGCAATGGCTGGCGCTGAACCGTGACGAAGTACGAGGTATGTGGAAGTGAACCTGCTGCGCGAGCGTTATCGAGTCGACCTGGTCGGGCTGCAGGCTGCCTGCGAGGCCAACTACGCCCGGCTGATGCGCCTGTTGCCCGACATGCGCACCACCCAGAGCTCGCGCCGTATCGGCATGACCCAAGGCGACCAGATGCTCGGCGTGCTGGTGCTGGACGTGGTGCTGGCCTGCCCCTACACCACCACCCTGCATGTGCGCCAGGAGCACAGCCTGCCGTGGCTGCCGGTGCCGCACCTGGAAGTGCAGGTGTACCACGATGCACGCATGGCCGAAGTGGTCAGCGCCGAACACACCCGGCGCCTGCGCAGTATCTACCCGTATCCGAATGCGGCCATGCACCAGCCGGACGAAAAGGCCCAGCTCAACCTGTTCCTTGGTGAATGGCTGAGCCACTGCCTGGCTTGCGGCCACGAACTGGCAAGCGTTCGCTGACATGCATGCAGACCACACGCGCCCTGTACATGTGGTGCAACTGACCGACGCCCATCTTTTCGCCGACCCGGCCGGCAGCATGCTGGGCCTCAAGACCCGTGACAGCCTGCGCCATGTGGTTGCCCAGGTGCGGCGTGAGCAACCGCTTGTCGACTTGCTGTTGTGTACGGGCGATTTGTCCCAGGATGCCAGCGTTGCCTCTTATGAAGCTTTTCGTGAGCTGACTGCGCCGTTTGGCGTACCCAGCCGTTGGCTGCCGGGCAACCATGATGAGGCCCGGGTCATGGCCGAAGTGGCGCCGGAGCTGGTACAGGCGGTAACCGATATCGGCGCCTGGCGTATTGTGATGCTCAACACGGCGGTGCATGGCGCCACACATGGCTTGCTGGAAGATGACCAGCTGGCAGTGCTGGAGGCCGCGCTGAAAGGGGCGGGCGAGCGCCATTGCCTGGTGTGTTTCCACCATCAACCGGTAGACATCGGCTGCGCCTGGATCGCCCCGATCGGCTTGCGCAATGCCCAGGCGCTGTTTGACATCATTGAAGGTTACCCACAGGTGCGGGCATTGCTGTGGGGGCACGTTCATCAGGAGTGGGATGAAATGCGCGATGGTCGGCGCCTGCTGGCTACGCCTTCGACCTGCATTCAGTTCGCGGCCCGCAGCGAAGATTTCAAGGTGAGCGAAGAGCAGCCTGGGTACCGTTGGCTGCGCCTGCATGCCGACGGGCGGCTGGAGACCGGGGTGGAGCGGGCGCGGGACTTTGAAGTGAAGCTCGACTTCGACAGCCCAGGTTATTGAGCGGGTTGCGCTGTCAACTGTAGGAGCGGCCTTGTGTCGCGAAAGGGCCGCAAAGCGGCCCCGGCAATATCTGCGGCGAAGCTGGAATTCTGGGGGGCGCTTCGCACCCCTTTCGCGACACAAGGCCGCTCCTACAGGGTCCCTGATGCAGCGGGCTATGGTGAACAAATTGTTGCGAAAACCTTGACCCTGCGTCAAAACCCGGCGAACGCGCTACACTGCGCATCCCTGCGCCCGCATCATCAGGCGCGAAGCCACAGACTCCGGGGGCAGCATGTCGGGTTCCATCCTCTATATCCATGGCTTCAACAGCTCGCCACTTTCAACCAAGGCGCGCCAACTCGAAGCCGTGATGCAGCAACTGGGCCTGTCGGCCCAGCTACGCGTGCCCGCCTTGCACCACCACCCACGCCAGGCCATCGCCCAGCTCGAGGCAGCCATCGCCGAACTCGGCGCGCCGTTACTGGTGGGCAGTTCGCTCGGCGGCTACTATGCCACCTGGCTGGCCGAGCAGCATGGCCTCAAGGCCCTGCTGGTCAACCCGGCGGTAACCCCGCACAAGCATTTCGACGGCTACCTGGGTACCCAGCGCAACCACTACACCGATGAAACCTGGGAGCTGACCCTCGATCACGTGCAGGCCCTGGCCGAGCTGGAAGTACCGGCCCCGGTAGATGCCAGCCGCTATCAAGTGTGGCTGCAGACCGCCGATGAAACCCTGGACTATCGCCACGCCGAGCACTATTACCGTGCCTGTGCCCTGCGCATCCAGGCCGGTGGTGACCACAGCTTCCAGGGCTTTGCCGAGCACTTGCCAGCGCTGCTGGCCTTCGCCGGTATTGCCCGCGGGCAGTACGCGGCGCTCGACTTTTCTGTATTTTGACTTTTTTTGCATTCACCAGACTGACGAAGAGACCCTATGGCCAATCCCAGCGCTAGCGCCTATAACGCAGACGCCATCGAAGTCCTCTCGGGCCTTGACCCGGTCCGCAAGCGGCCGGGCATGTACACCGATACCAGCCGCCCCAACCACCTGGCCCAGGAAGTCATCGACAACAGTGTCGACGAAGCCCTGGCCGGTCACGCCCGCTCTGTGCAGGTCATCCTCCACGCCGACCACTCGCTGGAAGTCAGCGACGATGGTCGCGGCATGCCGGTGGACATCCACCCGGAAGAGGGCGTGTCCGGGGTCGAGCTGATCCTCACCAAGCTGCACGCTGGGGGCAAGTTCTCCAACAAGAACTACCAGTTCTCTGGCGGCCTGCACGGTGTTGGCATTTCGGTGGTCAACGCCCTGTCGACCCAGGTGCGAGTGCGTGTCAAGCGTGACGGCAACGAATACCAGATGACGTTCGCCGACGGCTTCAAGGCCAGCGAGCTGGAAGTGGTCGGCTCGGTCGGCAAGCGCAACACCGGCACCAGCGTTTACTTCAGCCCCGACCCGAAGTACTTCGACTCGCCCAAGTTCTCCATCAGCCGCCTCAAGCACGTGCTCAAGGCCAAGGCCGTGCTGTGCCCGGGCTTGCTGGTCAGCTTCGAGGACAAGGCCAGTGGCGAAAAGGTCGAATGGCACTACGAGGATGGCCTGCGCTCCTACCTGGTCGACTCGGTCAGCGAGTTCCAGCGCCTGCCTGACGAGCCGTTCTGCGGCAGCCTGGCTGGCAACAAGGAAGCCGCAGACTGGGCCCTGCTGTGGTTGCCGGAAGGGGGCGACAGCATCCAGGAAAGCTACGTCAACCTGATCCCTACGGCCCAGGGCGGCACCCATGTAAACGGCCTGCGTCAGGGCCTGCTGGATGCCATGCGCGAGTTCTGCGAGTTCCGCAATTTGCTGCCGCGTGGCGTGAAGCTGGCGCCAGAGGACATCTGGGAGCGCATTTCCTTCGTGCTCTCGATGAAAATGCAGGAGCCGCAGTTCTCGGGGCAGACCAAGGAGCGCCTATCGTCGCGCGAAGCGGCCGCGTTCGTTTCCGGCGTGGTCAAGGACGCCTTCAGTCTGTGGCTCAATGCCCACCCCGAGTTGGGCATGCAATTGGCCGAGCTGGCCATCAGCAACGCCGGGCGCCGCCTGAAGGCGAGCAAGAAGGTCGAGCGCAAGCGCATCACCCAAGGCCCGGCATTGCCCGGCAAGCTGGCCGATTGCGCCGGTCAGGACCCGATGCGTGCCGAGCTGTTCCTGGTCGAGGGTGACTCGGCAGGTGGCTCGGCCAAGCAGGCGCGGGACAAAGAGTTCCAGGCGATCCTGCCGCTGCGCGGCAAGATCCTCAACACCTGGGAAGTGGACGGTGGCGAAGTGCTTGCCAGCCAGGAAGTGCACAACATCGCCGTGGCCATTGGCGTCGACCCGGGCGCTACTGACCTTGCGCAGCTGCGCTATGGCAAAATCTGCATCCTTGCTGACGCCGACTCCGACGGCCTGCACATCGCCACGCTGCTGTGCGCGCTGTTCGTCCAGCACTTCCGGGCGCTGGTCGAGGCCGGGCATGTGTACGTGGCCATGCCGCCGCTGTACCGCATCGACCTGGGCAAGGAAATCTACTACGCCCTCGACGAGGCAGAGCGTGACGGCATCCTCGACCGCCTGGTGGCCGAGAAGAAACGCGGCAAGCCGCAGGTCACACGCTTCAAGGGCCTGGGCGAGATGAACCCGCCACAGCTGCGTGAAACCACCATGGACCCGAACACCCGACGCCTGGTGCAACTGACCCTGGACGACGTCGAGGCTACGTGCGAGCTGATGGACAAGCTGCTGGCCAAGAAGCGCGCCGGCGATCGCAAGAGCTGGCTGGAAACCAAAGGCAACCTGGCCGAGGTCATGGTTTGATTCGGCAGCTTCTTGCCGCTTGCCTTGCACTGGTTGCCCTGCCGAGCCTGGCGGGCAACTGGCCAGAGCTGAAACTGACTGCCGAGCACCCGATCGACGGTATGCGCAGTGGCAACCTCTCTGGCTTGGCGCAATGCCGGGGCGGGCTGTGGGGCGTATCTGACCGCGACGACGACCGCATCTACCGCTTCGACCAGCAAAACCAGAGCTGGCGCGCGCAGCCGCTGACATTCACCCCGCCACCGCCGCCGGAAAGCGGCCTGCCGTGGGGCCTGAAGTCACGTAATTGGGCGGCATCGTACATTCGCGGTGGCGAGCTGGACTTTGAAGGCATCACCTGTGATCAGGCGGGTAACCTGTACCTGGTCAGCGAGGCCCATGCCGCGGTGTTGCAGTTACCGGTGCAAGGCGAGCCGGACTGGTTGCGGATCGACCCGGCCATGGTGCGCCAGGCCCGCGCCAGCGGCATGCTGCTGAACTTCAATGCCCTGTTTGAAGGCCTGGCGATAAACCCGGCGGGGGACCGCCTGTGGCTGGCGGCCGAACGTGAGCGCCGTGGCCTGGTGGCCATCGAGCGGCAGCAATCGGTGTGGACTTGCGGGCGCAGCTGCGTGCTGCTGAGCGAGGCCGGGGTTGAGATGCAGCCGGCGCAAATGCCCAATGCCCGTGCACTGTCGCGCGATTTTGCCGACCTGGCCTTGTTCGAGGGCAAGTTGTTCACCCTCGAACGCAACGCCTACCGGGTTTGCCGGCGTGATACCGACACCGGCAAGGTCGAGCGTTGCTGGTCGTTCGCCGCCGAGGCGCTGGAGCCCATGCGGCGCTATGACCAGCCGTTCGGGCTGGCCGAAGCGCTGGTGATCGACAGCAAGGGCGCCTGGATTGGGCTGGACAACAACAACGGCGACCGCGTCGATGGCGAAAATCGGCCAATTGTGTGGCGCTTCGACGCACCTGAAGGTGGCTGGAGCGCCAAGCCATGAGCCAGACACCGGGCAAGCGTGCGGGCAGGGTACTGATGATCCTCGCGTGGGCGGCGGCGATGTTCCTTGCCACGCGCTTTTTCGGCCAGTGGGAAGACAACCAGCGTTACCCCAACACCCAGGTGCAGTCCGAGCATGGCGAAGGCTTTATCGAAGTGCGCCTGCTCAGCAACGGCCAGGGTCACTTCGTGGTGGATGGTGCGATCAATGGCCGGGTGGTGCATTTCATGCTCGACACCGGCGCCACCGACGTGGCGATCCCCGAAGCGTTGGCCCGCGAGCTGGGCCTTGAGCGTGGCAGTTCGGTGTTGCTCAGCACCGCCAACGGCCGCACCGAAGGCTATCGCACGCGCCTGGCCAACCTGCAACTGGGCGACATCCGCCTGCAGGATGTACGCGCCACCGTGGTGCCGGGCCTGGAAGGGCAAACCGTATTACTGGGCATGAGTGCCCTGAAACAACTTGAATTTACCCAGCGCGGCGGCACCATGCTGTTGCGCCAGAACCTGAAATGACGAGGCCCGCATGAGCGACTCACTGGAACTCAGCCTGGATGGCGTAGAACGCCGCTCGCTGGCTGACTTCACCGAACAGGCCTACCTCAACTACTCCATGTACGTGATCATGGACCGCGCCCTGCCGCACATTGGCGATGGCCTGAAGCCGGTGCAACGACGCATCGTCTATGCCATGAGCGAGTTGGGGCTCGATGCCGATGCCAAGCACAAGAAGTCGGCGCGTACCGTCGGTGACGTGCTCGGCAAGTTCCACCCCCACGGCGACTCGGCCTGCTACGAGGCCATGGTGTTGATGGCGCAGCCATTCAGCTATCGCTATACCCTGGTCGATGGCCAGGGCAACTGGGGTGCGCCTGACGATCCGAAGTCGTTTGCCGCCATGCGTTACACCGAAGCGCGTTTGTCGCGCTATGCAGAAGTGCTGCTGAGCGAAGTCGGCCAGGGCACCGTGGACTGGGTGCCGAACTTCGACGGCACCTTGCAGGAGCCGGCCGTGCTGCCGGCGCGCCTGCCCAATATCCTGCTCAACGGTACCACGGGTATTGCTGTTGGCATGGCGACCGACGTGCCGCCGCACAACCTGCGTGAAGTGGCCAGCGCCTGTGTGCGCCTGCTCGATGAGCCCAAGGCCACCATTGAGCAGCTGTGTGAGCACATCCAGGGGCCGGACTACCCGACCGAGGCGGAAATCGTCACGCCGCGGGCGGAAATCCTCAAGATGTACGAAAGCGGCCGTGGCTCGATCCGCATGCGCGCTGTCTACCGCGTCGAAGATGGCGACATCGTGGTCACCGCGCTGCCGCACCAGGTCTCCGGGGCCAAGGTGCTGGAGCAGATCGCTGCGCAGATGCAGGCCAAGAAGTTGCCGATGGTCGCCGACCTGCGGGACGAGTCGGACCATGAGAACCCGTGCCGTATCGTCATCATTCCGCGCTCCAACCGCGTGGATGCCGACGAGCTGATGCAGCACTTGTTCGCCACCACCGACCTTGAAAGCAGCTACCGGGTCAATGTCAATATCATCGGCCTTGATGGCCGGCCGCAGTTGAAGAACCTGCGTGCGATCTTGGTGGAGTGGCTCGAGTTCCGTACCCAAACCGTTCGCCGCCGCCTGCAGCACCGCCTGGACAAGGTCGAAAAGCGTCTGCACCTGCTGGATGGTTTGCTCACCGCCTTCCTCAACCTGGACGAAGTGATCCACATCATTCGTACCGAGGAGCACCCCAAGCAGGCGCTGATCGCCCGTTTTGACCTGACCGAAATTCAGGCCGAGTACATTCTCGAGACCCGCCTGCGGCAGCTGGCGCGTCTGGAAGAGATGAAAATCCGTGGTGAGCAGGACGAACTGCTAAAAGAGCAAGCCAAGTTGCAGGCCCTGTTGGGCAGCGAGGCCAAACTGCGCAAGCTGGTGCGCAGCGAGCTGATCAAGGACGCCGAAACCTATGGCGACGACCGCCGCTCGCCAATCGTCGAGCGCGCCGAAGCCAAGGCACTGTCGGAAAACGAGCTGATGCCGACCGAGCCCGTTACCGTGGTGCTGTCGGAGAAGGGCTGGGTGCGCTGCGCCAAAGGCCATGACATTGACGCCACCGGCCTGTCGTACAAGGCTGGCGATGGTTTCAAGGCCGCCGCCGCCGGGCGCTCCAACCAGTTTGCCGTGCTGATCGACTCCACCGGCCGCAGCTACTCGCTGGCTGCTCACAGCTTGCCATCGGCACGTGGCCAGGGGGAACCACTGACCGGCCGCCTGACGCCGCCACCGGGGGCCACCTTCGAATGCGTGCTGCTGCCGGACGATGACGCGCTTTATGTGGTGGCGTCCGATGCCGGCTACGGCTTTGTGGTCAAGGGCGAAGACCTGCAGGCGAAGAACAAGGCCGGTAAGGGCTTGCTCAGCCTGCCCAACGGGGCCAAGGTCATGACCCCGCGCCCGGTGGCCGACCGCGAGCAGGACTGGCTGGCGGCCGTGACCACCGAAGGCCGTCTGCTGGTGTTCAAGGTCAGCGACTTGCCGCAACTGGGCAAAGGCAAGGGCAACAAGATTATTGGTGTGCCGGGTGACCGGGTGGCCAGCCGTGAAGAATTTGTCACCGATCTGGCGGTGATTGCCGAAGGTGCAACCCTTGTATTGCAAGCGGGCAAGCGTACCCTGTCTCTGAAAGGAGACGATCTGGAACACTACAAGGGCGAGCGGGGACGGCGCGGCAGCAAGCTGCCACGCGGGTTCCAGCGCGTCGACGGGTTGCTGGTGGAAGTGCCGGCGTAACCGGTAGAAATGTCTGGAACGGCAATTTCAGCGCCGTTCCGGGCAGAAATGCTGGAGTCGGACGGTTATTTCGCGGATGATATGGCCCTCGTGGTGCCGGCGTAGTCGTGTGCCCGTTTGAATCTATATGTATCACTGCGGTGTGCCTGTAGGCGACCGCCTGGATGGGATGATGAAATTTCTGCGCCTTCCATTTGCGCTGTTGATGACTGGCCTGCTGGGCCTGGGCGGGTGCACCATGCACCAGCCGGTTGCCCTGTATCAGCTCGACAGTGGTGATCCTGGCCAGCCTTCGCAGAGTGCAGGCATGGCCGTGGTACTCGGCCCGGTATCGGTGGCCGATTACCTGCAGCGGGAGACGTTCCTGCAGCGTCAGGCCGATGGCAGCCTGAGCGCGGCGACCGACGGTCGCTGGGCGGGTAGCCTCTCGTCCGATATCGACCAGTTGCTGGTACGTCAGCTCGCCTGGCGCCTGGACAGCCAGCGTGTGGTGCTGGCCCCTGCAACGGCCGGCTTCAGCCCGGATGTGCAAGTATTGCTGTCCATCACCCGCCTGGATTCAGGCAAGAACCAGCCGGCAATCCTGGATGCCCAGTGGCGCCTGCTGGATCGTCGCGGGCACGTGCGTGACAACCGCATCGTTCACCTTGAGCAGCCGCACGAGGGCAGCGAGTCGTCGCAGGTGCAGGCCCAGGGCCAACTGCTGCAGAAGCTGGCTGAGCAATTGAGCACTGCGGTCAAGCCGCTGGCCAATCAGCCTGCAATTGTTGAAGAAGCACCGAAAAAGCCCGCTGCGCCGGTGCAGGTGAAGAAGGAGCCGGAGAAATCCAAGATTCCGATGGCGTCGCCGATTCGTACCGATATGGAAGTCTATCGGTTCTGATCGACCAGCCAGATACAAAAAAGCCCGCGATCATGCGGGCTTTTTTGTGGCTGCATAAAACCAGTCTAAGCATGGCGCGTTTCCTGTAGGAGCGGCCTTGTGTCGCGATGGGCTGCGCAGCAGCCCCAAGGTTCAGCAGTGCGGCACATATTTTGGGGCTGCTTCGCAGCCCATCGCGACGCAAGGCCGCTCCTACAGGGGCCAGTGCAGGCCTGTCAGGCCCGGCGTTCGTGCATGCGCGCCAGTTGCCGCTCCAGCATCGACGGGTAGGGCTCCATCAAGCGCTCCACGCAGCAGGCGCCTTCAGGGCTGGCAATCGGGCGAATGCGCGCACGCTGGCGAATCAGCGTGTCATCGCTGATCTGCCGCTCCACCAGCAACAGGTTGCGGCTGTGTTGCGACAGCGCCAGGGCGTCCTGGGCCTTCTCGGCCATCAGCAGGTCCACCATCTCCAGCCCTTGCAGGTCGTTGCCCAGGGCCAGGCCCAGTTGCAGTTGCAGGGTGATGCCGCTGTCGGCCACTTCAATCTGCAGGGCGTGGCCCAGGGCACGCAGCAGCTCGCCGCAGCAGATGGCGTTGGTCAGGTAGTCTTCGCCACATTCGCGGCTGTGGAACAGCACCAGGGTGCTGCCGTCATTCAGCGTGTGGGTTTCACCGTCGTAGAGCGAGGCCGCGTGCTCCAGGCAATCGCGGTAGCGTTCGGTCAGTTCGGTGAGGCGTGTGCGTGGCAGGCGGCGCAGTTGCTCCTGTGAACCCAGCTGCACGGCCAGTACGGCGCTGTACTGAGGCTCGTCGGACTCCACCGCTGCGGCCTGGGGTGCGTTGTCATCGTCCAGCAGGCCAGCAAAGGCCTCGTCATCGTCGTCATCTTGCGCAACAACCTTGGCGCGCAGAGCTGGTTTCGGGGCTGCCTTCGGCGCAGCCTCGTGCACCTCCTCGTACTGCTCGTCGTCCTCTTCCTCCAGCTCGGGCTCTGGCGGTGGCGGCGGCGCCAGGCGTGCATGCAGCTGGCGGGCAATGTCGCCAATCTCGTCCTGGCGGTCGGTGGCCGGGGTGTAGGGTTGCGGGTCGCGCAGCCACACCCGCAGTTGCAGCAGCGGCAGGGTGATGAAGCGGCCTTGGCGCAGGCTGAGCGTGAGGGCGAGCACCAGCAAAATGGCAGCAAGGATGCCCATGCTCTGCAGGCTGATCAGCATCGGCTGCTGGAACTGGCTCATGTCCAGGCTGATGCGCAGTTGCCCGGCGGTCACGTCCTGGAAGGTGATCTTGGTCTGGTACAGGCCTTCGGCCTCACCCAGCAGGCTGTTGCGCGGGCGCTGGCCGGCCTCGGCGAGGATGCGGTTGTCCACGCTGTAGATCGCCGCATGGGCCACCAGCGGGTTCTTCACCAGGTTGCCGAGCAGCACGTTGAGGCTGAGGATGTCATTGGCCACCAGCAGCTCGGTCGCCGACGTCGCGGTCTGGGTGGTCAGGCTCTGCCCCAGGGCGTCGGCCTGCTCGTGCATGGCCTGCTTGAACTGCAGGCCCATCACACAGGCATAGATCACCAGTGCCAGCGCCACCAGGAAGATGTTGGTGCAGGCGATGCGCAGTGCCAGCGGCACGCGACGTTGACTCAGGGCACGATAGATCATCAGGAAGAAGTTGTCTGCTTTGACGGGCGTGGGCCGGTTCACTGAGCTCGGCTCTTAATGGCATGAAGTGTGGGGCAGTATAGCGACACGGGTTTTGTCGGCAAAGTATCGTTGGCGCCCGATGGTCATGGAAAATCGGTAGAATGCGCATTTTTCATCGAAGTCGGAGCCAGGTTGTGCGCGAAATCGTCCTGATCAACATCACCGGTGAGGACCGTCCCGGTCTCACTGCGGCTATCACCGGCGTCCTGCTGCAGGGCGGTGTGAGCATCCTCGACATCGGCCTGGCGGTCATGCACGGCACCTTGTCGTTTGGCATTCTGGTCGACATCCCGGACAACGAAGTGGCTACCGCGCTGCTGCAAAGCGTGCAGGCCAAGGCGCACGAACTGAACCTGCAGGCCCGCTACACGCCGATTTCCGAGGCAGATTACCAGCAGTGGGCCGACGGCCACGGCGAAGCGCGCCACATCGTGACCCTGCTCAGCCGCAAGATCACCCCCGAGCAGCTGCAGCGGGTAAGTGCGGTGATCAGCCAGTACGGCCTCACCATCGAGCGCATCGAGCGCCTGTCGGCGCGTGTGGCGCTGGATGCTGAAACCGACAAGGGCAAGGCGGCCATCGAGATCTCCGTGCGCGGCGTGCCAAGCGATGCCCAGGCCCTGCGTGCCGATTTCTTCGCGCTGGCGGAAGAACTGAGCATCGACATTGCCTTCCAGAAGGACGACCTGTTCCGTCGCAACCGCCGCCTGGCGGTATTCGACATGGACTCGACGCTGATCGAAGCCGAAGTCATCGATGAACTGGCCAAGGCGGCAGGCGTGGGTGAGCAGGTGGCGGCCATCACCGAGCGCGCCATGCGCGGCGAGCTGGACTTCCGCGCCAGCTTCAAGGAGCGCATGGCGCTGCTCAAGGGCCTGGATGTAGGTGTACTGGACGAAATCGGCGCTTCGCTGCGGCTGACCGAGGGCGCCGAAAACCTGTTCGCCGAACTCAAGCGCCTGGGCTACAAAACCGCGATCCTGTCCGGTGGCTTTACCTACTTTGCCCGCCAGGTGCAGGCGCGCCTGGGCATTGACTACGTATTTGCCAACGAGCTGGAAGTGGTCGACGGCAAGGTCACCGGTGTGGCGGTGGAGCCGATCGTTGATGCACAGCGCAAAGCCGAGCTGCTGCAGAAACTGGCCATCGAAGAGGGTTTGCAGCTGGAGCAGACCATTGCCGTGGGTGACGGTGCCAACGACCTGCCAATGCTGTCGCTGGCCGGTTTGGGCGTAGCGTTCCGCGCCAAGCCGCTGGTGCGCCAGTCGGCCAAGCAGGCCATTTCCACCCTTGGGCTGGATGGTGTGCTGTACCTGCTGGGCCTGCGCGACCGCGACGCGCGCGGCTGACCCGGGAATCTGGGGCTGTAAAGCAGCCCCAATAAAAAGGTTCTTCACGGATTGCCGGGAAAGTCATTCTTGATCTTCATGAAAAAGAACTCGCTGTCCCGGTAGCCGTAAGCCATCCGCTTGATCACC
>NZ_JBNNVS010000030.1:0-67088 GCF_050280665.1 Pseudomonas sp. NPDC089547
CGTTTTTTGGTTACTTTTTGTCGCGTTTGACAAAAAGTGACTCGCCGTAAGGGCGAAAAGGTGAGTCAGCGTCGCCATCGCAAATGGACTGTTCGTTGGCTCAAAACAGACGAGTACTGCTTATTGGATGTGGGTATGACTCACCCACATGGGTTACAAATCAGTTCACGCACATAGGTAACAGTTTTTAACTGGCAGGCTCTGCTGCGAACCACGCGGGCGCGGCGCGGTCTGCATAAGCGAAGCGCAGCTTCATACCTTCGCAGGTGGGTTTGCCCCCGCGCTTGTGTCATCATGCTCCGACCGCCGGTGAGTCCTTCTAAAGCCTTCTATGAACAAACCATACGCATTGCTGCTTGCCTTCGCCCTGCTCCAGGGCTGCCAGAGCCTGGCCCCGCAAAAGGCCGAGCCTCTCGTCCCCGAGGCCGGAAAAAGCGAGGCCCAGAAGCCCGTGGTGTATGGCTCGTTCAAGCAGGACACACTCTATAGCCTGCTGGTCGCAGAGCTGGCCGGCCAGCGCAACCGCTTCGACATCGCCCTGGCCAACTACACCGACCAGGCGGCAAAAACCCAGGACCCCGGGGTTTCCGAGCGCGCCTACCGCATTGCCGAATACCTCGGTGCCGACGAGCCGTCGCTGGACAATGCCCTGGTCTGGGCCCGCAACGACCCGCAGAACCTCGATGCCCAGCGCGCCGCTGCCATCCAGTTGGCCCGCGCCGGCCGCTACGATGACTCCATGGCCTACATGGAAAAGGTGCTGCAGGGCCAAGGCGACACCCATTTCGACTTCCTCGCCCTGTCCGCCGCCGAAACCGACCAGAGCACCCGCGACGGCCTGCTGCAAAGCTTCGAGCGCCTGCTGGTGAAATACCCCGACAACGGCCAGCTTGTGTTCGGCAAGGCCCTGCTGCTGAACCAGGACGGCAAGGCCGAAGAGGCGCTGGAGCTGCTCGAGTCGCACCCGGCGCAAAACGGCGAAATTGCCCCGATCCTGCTGCGCGCCCGCCTGCTGCAGGCCCTGGACCGCGGCCCGGAAGCACTGCCCCTGTTGCGCGGGGCGATCCGCGACAACCCGGACGACAAGCGCCTGCGCCTGACCTACGCCCGCACCCTGGTAGAACAGGATCGCATCGCCGACGCCAAGGGCGAGTTCCTGAGCCTGGTCCAGCAATACCCCGACGACGACGAACTGCGCTACTCCCTGGCCCTGGTGTGCCTGGAGAACAAGGACTGGGATGAAGCCGAAGGCTACCTGCAAGAGCTGATCGAGCGTGACAGCAACGTCGACGCCGCACACCTGAACCTGGGCCGCATCCGCGAAGAACGCCACGACCCCGCAGGCGCCCTGCGCGAGTATGCCCTGGTGGGCCCCGGCCCAGACTACCTGCCGGCACAACTGCGCCAGGCCGACATCCTGATTGCCAACGGCCGTGGTACCGACGCCTCACGCCTGCTCGCCGAGGCCCGCGAAGCCCAGCCGGACATTGCCATCCAGCTGTACCTGATCGAATCGGAAAGCTACAGCAACAACAACAAGGACGCCCAGGCCAGCCAGGTGCTGCAGCAAGCCATCCAGCGCTACCCGGACGACCTCAACCTGTTGTACACCCGCGCCATGCTGTCCGAAAAACGCGACGACCTAGCGCAAATGGAAAAAGACCTGCGCGCCATCATCGCCCGCGAGCCTGAGAACGCCATGGCCTTGAACGCCCTGGGCTACACCCTGGCCGACCGCACCACCCGCTACGACGAAGCCAAGGCACTGATCGACAAGGCCCACCAGCTGACTCCGGACGACCCGGCAGTGCTCGACAGCCTGGGTTGGGTCAACTATCGCCTGGGCAACCTCGACGAGGCTGAAACCTACCTTCGCCAAGCCTTTGCCAACTTCCCCGACCACGAAGTGGCTGCCCATCTGGGCGAAGTGCTGTGGGCCAACGGCAAGCGCCGCGAAGCCCGCCAGGTATGGGCCAAAGGCTTTGCAGCCCAGGCCGACAGCCCCATCCTGCGCAAGACCGTTCTGCGCCTGACCGGATCCGAGACCCTTTAACGCCATGTTCCTGCGCCATTGCATTAGCTTCACCCTGATCGCCCTTCTGGCCGGCTGCGCCGGCTTCGGTAGCCGCGAGGCCCTGCAAGGCCACGGCGACCCGCAACAGTGGCGCGCCCATAAAGAGCAGCTGAGCAGCCTTGACGGTTGGCAGATCAACGGCAAAGTCGGTATCCGCGCCCCCCGCGACTCCGGCAGCGGCACGCTGTTCTGGCTGCAACGCCAGGACTACTACGACATTCGCCTGGCCGGCCCGCTGGGCCGTGGCGCCGCTCGCCTGACCGGGCGCCCCGGCGGCGTGGTGCTGGAAGTGGCCAACCAGGGCCGTTTCGAGGCCAGCAACCCGGAAGCGCTGCTGGAAGAACAACTCGGCTGGCAGCTGCCCGTGTCGCACCTGGTGTGGTGGGTTCGCGGCCTGCCCGCCCCCGACAGCAAGAGCAAGCTGACCCTGGACGGCGACAGCCGCCTGGCCAGCCTTGATCAGGATGGCTGGCAGGTACAGTACCTGAGCTATACCGAACAGAACGGCTACTGGTTGCCCGAACGCCTGAAGCTGCACGGCAAGGACCTGGACGTGACCCTGGTGGTCAAGGACTGGCAACCACGCCAGCTGGGGCACTGATTTCATGCATACCCTCACCCTGCCCGCCCCGGCCAAGCTCAACCTGTGGCTGCACATCATCGGCCGCCGCGCAGACGGTTATCACGAGCTGGAAACCGTGTTCCAGTTTCTCGACCATGGGGACGAACTGAGTTTCGCCGTACGTGACGATGGTGTTATCCGCCTGCACACCGAGATAGAAGCCGTACCGCACGACAGCAACCTGATCGTGCGTGCCGCGCGCAAGCTGCAGGAACAGTCCGGCAGCCCGCTGGGCGCCGACATCTGGCTGACCAAGGTACTGCCCATGGGCGGCGGTATTGGCGGCGGCAGCTCGGATGCCGCCACCACACTGCTGGCCCTCGCCCACCTGTGGCAGCTGGACTGGGACGAAGACCGCCTGGCCACACTGGGCCTTGGCCTGGGTGCCGACGTACCGGTATTCGTGCGCGGCCATGCGGCGTTTGCCCAGGGTGTGGGCGAGCTGCTGACCCCGGTCGACCCGGAAGAGCCTTGGTATGTCGTGCTGGTGCCGCAAGTGTCTGTCAGCACAGTAGAAATTTTTTCACATCCACAGTTGACACGTGATTCACTCCCCCTTAAGATGCGCCCCGTTCCCAAGGGAAACAGTCGAAATGACTGCCAACCGGTGGTAGAGCAGAATTACCCGGAAGTTCGCAATGCGTTGAATTCACTGGGGAAATTCACTGAGGCTCGACTAACCGGCACTGGAAGTTGTGTGTTTGGGGCCTTCCCAAGCAAAGCCGAAGCTGATAAAGTTCTGGCCCTTCTTTCAGCGACCCAAACAGGGTTTGTGGCGAAAGGAAGCAATATTTCGATGTTGCATCGCAAGCTGCAAAGTCTGGTCAAGAAGTCGAGCGCATAAGCGTTCGCAGCAACAGATACAGGGGCGTCGCCAAGCGGTAAGGCAGCAGGTTTTGATCCTGCCATGCGTTGGTTCGAATCCAGCCGCCCCTGCCATTTTCCTTATACTCATCCAGGTATACCCTCAGCCTTCAGGTACTGCGCGTGTCCAAGATGATGGTCTTTACGGGGAACGCTAACCCCGATCTGGCTCGGCGTGTCGTACGTCAGCTGCATATCCCTCTCGGTGACGTCTCTGTCGGTAAATTCTCCGACGGCGAGATCAGCACTGAGATCAATGAAAATGTCCGCGGTAAAGACGTCTTCATTATTCAGCCGACTTGTGCCCCGACCAACGATAACCTGATGGAACTGGTAGTGATGGCCGACGCCTTCCGCCGCTCCTCAGCATCCCGAATCACCGCCGTGATTCCTTACTTCGGATATGCCCGCCAGGACCGCCGTCCGCGTTCGGCACGTGTAGCCATCAGCGCCAAAGTTGTCGCTGACATGCTCACTGTCGTAGGTATCGACCGTGTTCTCACCGTCGACCTGCACGCTGACCAGATCCAAGGCTTCTTCGATATCCCCGTCGACAACATCTACGGCTCGCCCGTACTGGTCGACGACATCGAAGACCAGCGTTTCGAGAACCTGATGATTGTCTCCCCGGACATCGGTGGCGTCGTGCGTGCACGTGCAGTCGCCAAGTCCCTGGGCGTCGACCTGGGTATCATCGATAAACGCCGCGAAAAGGCTAACCACTCCGAGGTTATGCACATCATCGGCGACGTCGAAGGGCGCACCTGCATCCTGGTAGACGACATGGTCGACACCGCCGGCACCCTGTGCCACGCGGCCAAGGCCCTGAAAGAACACGGCGCTGCCAAGGTTTACGCCTACTGCACGCACCCTGTCCTGTCGGGCCGCGCGATCGAGAACATCGAGAAGTCGGTACTGGACGAGCTGGTGGTGACCAACACCGTTCCGCTGTCCGCCGCTGCTCAAGCCTGTGACCGTATCCGCCAGCTGGATATCGCACCGGTTGTCGCTGAAGCGGTACGCCGCATCAGCAACGAAGAATCGATCAGCGCGATGTTCCGCTAAGCGGAACACGTGTTGATGTGAAGCGCCCCGCCCCAACCTGTGTTGGGGCGGGGCTTTTTTGCCATCCCCGTCTGGCGCTGGTCGCAAACGCCATTCGGGAGGCTATTTTGGAGAAGTAAAATGACTGATTTCATCCTGAACGCCCAAGCGCGTACTGACCTGGGGAAAGGTGCGAGCCGCCGCCTGCGTCACTCCGCCAGCATCCCTGCCGTAGTTTACGGTGGCGATAAAGAAGCCCAATCCCTGACCATCGTGGCCAAGGAAATCGCCAAACTGTTCGAAAACGAAGCTGCCTTCAGCCACGTTATCGAACTGAACGTCGACGGCGCCAAGCAAAACGTCATCGTCAAGGCCATGCAGCGCCACCCGGCCAAAGGCTTCATCATGCACGCCGACTTCGTTCGCGTCGTTGCTGGCCAGAAGCTGACTGCCGTTGTTCCAGTGCACTTCATCAACGAAGAAGCCCCGGTCAAGAAAGGCGGCGAGATCTCGCACGTTGAATCGCAGATCGAAGTTTCCTGCGAAGCCAAAGACCTGCCTGAGTTCATCGAAGTCGACCTGGCCAACGCTGAAATCGGCACCATCATCCACCTGTCGGACCTGAAAGCTCCGAAAGGCGTAGAGTTCGTAGCTCTGGCCCACGGTGATGACAAAGCTGTTGCCAACGTTCACGCTCCACGCGTTGCTCCAGAAGCAGAAGGCGCTGCCGAGTAATCCACTCGCACGCCGGCGTTGATCGGGTTACAGTGCCGCGCGCCCTGTAACCCACCAACTCCAAGGAAGAGCCCCTGACGTGACCGCCATCCAGTTGATCGTTGGCCTGGGTAACCCCGGCCCCGAATACGAACAGACCCGGCATAACGCAGGGGCTCTTTTCGTTGAACGCATTGCCAGCGCCCAGCGTGTTTCGCTGACCGCTGACAAAAAATATTTCGGCCTGACGGCTAAGTTCAGCCATCAGGGCAACGACGTTCGTTTGTTGATCCCCACCACCTACATGAACCGTAGCGGCCAGTCCGTGGCGGCTCTGGCCAATTTCTTCCGCATCAAGCCGGAAGCAATCCTGGTGGCGCACGACGAACTCGACCTGCCTCCGGGTGTTGCCAAGCTCAAGCGCGGCGGCGGCCATGGTGGGCACAACGGCCTGCGCGACATCATCGCGCAGCTCGGCAACCAGAACGACTTCCACCGCCTGCGGCTTGGCATTGGCCACCCGGGCGACGCCAAACTGGTCTCCAACTTCGTCCTGGGCCGCGCGCCGCGCGCCGAGCAGGAGAAGCTCGACGCCAGCATCGATTTTGCCCTCGGCGTGCTGCCGGACGTGCTTGCCGGCGACTTCGCCAAGGCGATGCGCGAGCTGCACAGCCAGAAGGCCTGATTTCCTAGAGAGGGGAATACCCATGGGTTTCAATTGCGGCATCGTCGGCCTGCCCAACGTCGGCAAGTCCACCCTGTTCAACGCCCTGACCAAGTCTGGCATCGCGGCGGAGAACTTCCCTTTCTGCACCATCGAGCCAAACAGCGGCATCGTGCCGATGCCCGATGCTCGTTTGGCTGCGCTGGCTGAAATCGTCAAGCCAAACCGTATCCTGCCGACCACCATGGAATTCGTCGACATCGCCGGCCTGGTGGCGGGCGCATCGAAAGGCGAAGGCCTGGGCAACAAATTCCTCGCCAACATCCGCGAGACCGACGCCATTGCCCACGTGGTGCGCTGCTTCGAAGACGAGAACGTGATCCACGTTTCCAACAGCGTCGACCCCAAGCGTGACATCGAGATCATCGACCTCGAACTGATCTTCGCCGACCTCGACAGCTGCGAAAAGCAACTGCAGAAGGTTGCCCGCAACGCCAAGGGTGGCGACAAGGAAGCCCTGGCGCAAAAGGCCATCCTGGAAAAGCTGATCCCGCACTTCACCGAAGGCAAGCCTGCGCGCAGCCTGATGAAGAACATGGCTGACGACGAAAAAGCCGTCATCCGTGGCTTCCACCTGCTGACCAGCAAGCCGGTGATGTACATCGCCAACGTTGCCGAAGACGGTTTCGACAACAACCCGCACCTGGACGTGGTCAAGGCCATCGCCGAAGAAGAAGGCGCGGTCGTGGTGCCGGTGTGCAACAAGATCGAAGCTGAAATCGCCGAGCTGGACGATGGCGAAGAGAAGGATATGTTCCTCGAGGCCCTGGGCCTGGAAGAGCCTGGCCTGAACCGCGTGATCCGCGCCGGTTACGAGCTGCTGAACCTGCAAACCTACTTCACTGCCGGCGTGCAGGAAGTACGTGCCTGGACCGTACGCGTGGGTGCCACCGCGCCACAAGCCGCAGGCGTGATCCACACCGACTTCGAAAAAGGCTTCATCCGCGCCGAAGTGGTGGCCTATGACGACTTCATCCAGTTCAAGGGTGAAGGCGGTGCCAAGGAAGCCGGTAAATGGCGCCTGGAAGGCAAGGACTACATCGTCAAAGATGGCGATGTGATGCACTTCCGCTTCAACGTCTAAGCGGTAGCCTGCAGTAACCACAAACCCCTTGAGGCCTGCGCTTCAAGGGGTTTTGTTTTTTGCTGCTTTACAAGGCATGTACCCGACCTTGTAGGAGCGGCCTTGCGTCGCGATGGGCTGCGCAGCAGCCCCGGCAATATGCGCATCTGTGCAGAAAACCGGGGGCTGCTGCGCAGCCCATCGCGACGCAAGGCCGCTCCTACAGGGATCGCATTATGTCGAAAGGTCAGAAGTCCCCACGCAAGCTCAGCATGTAGCTACGCGGCGTGCCGTACGTGGTGCCACGCGTCCAGTAGCCTGTAGAGTCGAAGTACTTACGGTCCAGCAAGTTCTCTACATCCACCCCCACTGTCCAGTGCTGGTCGAGCTTGTACGCCGCTCGTGCATCGAATACCGCCCGGCCACTATTGCTCACGCCGTTGTAGGCGTCGTAATAGTGAGACTGCGCCGACACACCACCACCGACACTGAAGCGGTTCCACTGCCCTGGCAGGGTGTAGTTGGTGTTGACCCGCAACAGGTGCTTGGGTGTTTGCGCCGAGATCGGACCGCCAGTCTCCGACTGGGTGGTGTTGAAGGTGTAGCCCGCCGCCACTTGCAGGCCCGGCAGCAGCTCGCCGCTGGCCTCCGCCTCAAAGCCCTTGCTGCGGCTGATGCCGTCGCTGTTCACGTAGCAACGGCCGGCCACGTCGGTCGGGCAGTTGCCATCGTTCTCGTAGTCGCGGGCGGCGACGTCCTTCTGCTCGATGTAGAACAGCGCAAAGGACAGGTTCAGGCGCTTGTCGAACAACTCGCCCTTGATGCCTGTTTCGTAATTGGAGCCGATGGCGGGGTCGAGCATCTTGCCACCGGCACTGCGATAGCCGGCCTGGGGCATGAAGATGTCGGCATAGCTGGCGTACAGCGACCAGTTGCTGTTCAGGTCATAGATGGCACCGACAAAGGGCGTGAACTCGTGCGCCTGTTCATTGGTGCTTTTCAGGTCGTCACTCCAGGACTCGGTCTTGTACCAGCTCAGGCGCCCACCCAGTACCAGGCTCAGGTCCTCTGTCATGTGCAGGCGGGCATTGAGGTAGGTACCGTAACGGGTATCGAAGGTGTCGTCCTTGTAGTCCCAGCCCTGTCGGGAAGGCTCGGGGACGATACTGTGGTCCGGGTCGAACACGTTGAGCGGGATGGGTGTGTCCAGCCTGACCGTGGCGTCCTTGTCATTCATCTTGCGCCTGGACCAGTTGGCCCCCAGCGACAGCTGATGGCTCAGGCCAAAGGCTTCGAATTCACCATCCAGGTGGCCGTCCACGGCGTTGGCGGTGACATCGAACTTGTGAAAGCTGGTGTCGTTGATCATCGGCCCGGTGGGGCTGCCGTACTCCAGCGTATCTTCCGCGCTCCACTCGATGGCACTGCGGTTGTAGCTGCTTTCAGCGTGCGACAACGCCAGCTTGCCAGTCCAGTTGTCGTTGAAACGGTGGTTCAGGTCCGCGAACACTTCATCAGTGCGGGTTTGCAGCGTGGCCCAGTCCTGGCCCAGGAAGGTGGAACGCTTGAGGTGCGGGTTGCTGCCATCGGGGTTGGTCGGCAGGCCCAGCACGCTGTAGCCGTCGATGCGCGAAGTCTGCCGGCGCAAACCCAGGGCAACGGTGGTGGCATCGCTGAGGTCGCTTTCGACAATGCCGTACAGCAACGGCCGCTTGGACTTGCTGACATCGGTGAAGTAACCACGGTCCTCGTAGGACGCTACCACGCGGCCGCGTAACGAGCCTTCAGGGTTCAGCCTGCCGCTGGCATCCAGGTCCAGGCGGTAATTGTCCCAGGAACCTGCGCGAGTGGTCACGGAGAAACGCGGCTCGCTGGTCGGGCGCTTGCGCACCAGGTTGACCGCCCCGCCCGGGTTGCCCGCCCCCACCAGCAGGCCAGACGCGCCCCGCAGTACCTCGACGCGGTCGAACACCGCCATGTCGGGGATCATCCAGCCGGTGTAGGCATAGGCCTGCCCCGCCACGCCGTCGACCATGTAGCTGTCGTCGGTGATGTCGAACCCCCGGGAGCTGAAGTGGTGGTTGCCATAGCCGCGGTTGGCGCGGGTGATGCCGGGGGTCTGGGCCATCACCTGGTCCAGCGACACCAGGTTCTTGTCGTCCATCAGCTTACGTGTGACCACGGTCACCGACTGGGGGGTACGTCGTAGCGACTGAGGCGTCTTGCCTATGGTCACGGCACCGGTGGTGTAGGAGCCAGAACCCTCGGTGGTTTCACCCAGGCCGACACTGTTGATATTGGTGGCCCCCAGCTCCAGCGCGCCCTTGGCGTCGACCGCCGGCACCACGCTGAAGGTGCCGCTGCCGGTGACGATCAGCTGCAGCCCGCTGCCCGCCAGCGCCTGTTGCACGGCTTGCAGCGCGCTCATCTCACCCTGGATGGCAGGGGCCTGTTTGCCGACGACCAAGGCAGGGTCCAGCGACATCACCTGCCCGCCCTGACGGGCGATGGCGTTGAGGGTTTGCGCCAGGCTGGCGGCGGGGAGGTCGAAACGCTGCAGCTGTTGCTGTGCGAAACCTTCTGCCCGAACAAAGGCCGTGGGGGCGGCGGCCAAGGTGATGGCAAGGGCGAGGGGCCAGGGTTTGAACACGTGGATACTCCTGAATTTTTACTGTTGTCAGGAGAGAGGTGGAACAATCGAAAAAAACCGGACACGCATGATAAAAATTTTCATTCGAAAACCATCCTCAACACAGATGCCGGCCCTGTGGGAGCGGGCGTGCCCGCGAAGCAGGCGCCGCGGTGGATGGCACGGGCTTCGCCCGTGTTCGCGGGCACGCCCGCTCCCACAAGGTCCTGTATGACGCCATCAACGGGCTTCGATCAGGGTCATCCACGCGCCGTAGCGTTCCACGCGGATCGGCATCGTCTCTTCTAGGGCAGCCAAGGTGCGCTCGCTATCATCCAGCGGGAATACGCCCTGCACCCGCAGGTTGCGCACCTGCGGGCTGACACGGATAAGCCCCGGGCGATACGGGCGCAGGGCCTCGATAACCGACGCCAATGGTTCGTCCAGCACGCTGAGATGGCCCTGCACCCAGTCGGCACGGTAAGCCTGGCCAGCCGCCAATGGCTCGATGCTTTGCGCATGCAGCAACGCCGCCTGGCCCTCCCCCAGCTCCAGCCCGGAACCACTGGGCAGAGATACGCGCACAGCATGCTCCAGCACCACCACGCGGGTTGTGCCTACCAGTTGCTCGACCAGAAAACGCGTGCCCAGGGCGCGTATATCACCTTGGTCGCTACGCACGATAAACGGCCGTGCCGGGTCGGCTGCCACCTGCACTACCAGCCCTCCCCTGTGCAGGCGCAACAGGCGACGGCTGTCGGAGAAGGCGAGGTCGACCGCACTGCCTGCGTTCAGGGTCAGCCGGCTGCCGTCAGCCAGCGTAAAGCTACGACGCTCGCCAGTGCCGGTATGCAAATCGGCAGTTAATGCCTGGCCGGTATCGCTACGGGCGGCAAACCACAGGCTGCCAGCCAGCAGGGAAAAACCGCCCAGTGCCCGTAGCACGTCACGCCTGCCCACTTCCGGCTGTAGCAAGGTGTCGCGCAAGGCTCCGGGGGCGCGGCGCACCACCTCAAAGTGGCCACCAAGGCCACGCTGCAACTGCTCCCAGGCCAGGGCATTGGCCGGGTCATGCCCCAGCCACTGCTGGAACTGTGCCTGTTGCCGGGCGTCGTCACGCCCGGAACGCAAGCGCACCATCCAGGCGATGGCCTGTTCGGCGGCCGGGCCGAGTACGGGCCGGCTCATGGTTGCGCCCCGCTCAGGTAGCACTGGCGCAGGGCCTGGGTCATGTAGCGGCCAACCGTACGTTCGCACACCTCCAGGCGCCGGCCTATTTCCGCATAGGTCAGGCCATCGAGCTGGCTCATGAGAAAGGCCTTCTTCACCACCAGCGGTAGCCCGGCCAGGCTACGGTCGATGGCGTGCAAGGCCTCCAGCAGCAGGTGGGTTTCTTCCGGCGAGGGTGCCAATGCCTCCGGCAGCAGCATCAACCGGTCAAGGTAAGCCTGCTCAAGGCGACGGCGGCGGTGGCGGTCGGAGATCAGCCGGCGGGCAATGGTAGAGAGGTAGGCACGCGGCTGCTCGATGGTCGCCGGGTCGACCCGGGCGGCGAGCAACTGGCAGAACGTTTCGGCTGCCGTGTCCTCGGCATCCGGGCGGTTACTCAGCTGCCGTTGCACGTGCCGCAGTAGCCAGCGGTGGTGGTCGCTGAAGAAGAAGCCCAGCTTGCTGGTGTTGGGTGCTGACACGGGCAGGACCAGATGTTAATGAGAATTTGTCGCATTTTATAGATAGCGCACGGGAAGCGCTACAGTCGGCATGCGCAATGCGTCCCCCTGTGCCGGCCTCTTCGCGGGCACGCCCGCTCCCACAGGTACTGCACAGTTTTCGAATAGGGAGGGGATCAGAAGCGTTCTTCGACGACCTTGAACGGGTAGGCCACAGCCTTGTACTTGCCGATCTTGCCGCGCTTGGGCAGCTTCACCAGCTGGTCGCGGGTAATATCCTTGTAGGGAATGCGGCTGAGCAGATGGGTGATGATGTTCAGCCGGGCACGCCGCTTGTCGTTGGAGTGCGCCATGAACCAGGGCGCCCACGCTGTATCCGAGGCCTGGAACATGTCGTCGCGCGCCTGGGTGTAGTCATCCCAGCGGGTGTACGACTTGAGGTCCATCGGCGACAGCTTCCACAGTTTGCGGCCGTCGTTGATACGGTCCTGCAGGCGCCGCGTCTGCTCTTCGGCGCTGACTTCGAGCCAGTATTTGAGCAGGATGATGCCCGATTCGACCATGACCTTTTCGAACACCGGCACACCGGCCAGGAACTTGTCCACTTGCTCGCCAGAGCAAAAGCCCATGACCCGCTCGACCCCTGCCCGGTTGTACCAGCTGCGATCGAAGATCACCACTTCGCCCGCCGCTGGCAGATGGCCCAGGTAACGCTGCAGGTACATCTGGGTCTTTTCCCGCTCGGTCGGTGCGGGCAGCGCCACTACACGAAACACGCGTGGGCTGACGCGTTCGGTAATGGCCTTGATGGTGCCACCCTTGCCGGCGCCATCGCGGCCTTCGAAAACAATGCAGACCTTCAGGCCCTTGGCCACCACCCACTCCTGCAGCTTCACCAGCTCGACATGCAGGTGCTTGAGCGCTTTTTCGTAAGCCTTGCCGCCCAGCTTTTCGGGCTGGTCCTGGGTAGGTTTCTTCCTGGACGGCTTCGACATGACACTCTCCTGAAGGCGAATGAAGAGTCAGTATGGTCGATTCATGACGGTTTGCCGGTTCGCTTGCCAGTTGGGCTGGGGCTGCACCGCAGCCCCGATGAAATCGCTATTTGGCCAGCTTGTTGTAGCTGGTCATCAGGTTGCGGTAGTCCGGGATATGGTTGGAGAACAGGGTCCCCAGCCCTTCGATGTCATTGCGCCAGTCACGGTGCAGCTCGCACGCCACGCCGAACCAGGTCATCAGTTGCGCACCGGCAGCCTCCATGCGCCGCCATGCGGAGTCGCGGGTCAGTTCGTTGAAGGTGCCGGAGGCGTCGGTCACGACGAACACTTCGAAGCCCTCCTCCAGTGCCGACAGTGCCGGGAACGCCACGCACACTTCAGTCACTACACCGGCAATCAACAGCTGCTTCTTGCCGGTGGCTTTTACCGCCTTGACGAAGTCTTCGTTGTCCCAGGCGTTGATGTTGCCGGGGCGGGCAATGTAGGGGGCGTCCGGGAACTGCTCTTTCAGCTCGGGCACCAGCGGGCCGTTGGGGCCGGTCTCGAAGCTGGTGGTGAGGATGGTCGGCAGCTTGAAGTACTTGGCCAGGTCGGACAGCGCCAGGACATTGTTCTTGAAGCGGTCGGGGTCGATGTCCCTTACCAGCGAGAGCAGGCCAGTCTGGTGGTCGACCAGCAGTACGGCGGCGTTGTTCTTGTCCAGACGCTTGTATTGGAAGGCCATGGCGGATCTCCTTGCTTCAGCGGGTTGGGTGTATCAGCGTAGGCAAGGATGGAGGCCGGCAGGGGCCGTCGGTCGGGTTCGGCCGGGTCAGTATTCCCGCCGTTTGCGAAATGCCCAGCGCCCCACCAGCACGGTGAACGTCGCCACCAGTGCCACCAGCACCCAGAAGCCATGGGGGTTTTCCGACAGGGGGACGCCGCCGACGTTCATGCCGAAGAAGCCGGCGATGATGTTGATCGGCAGCGCCAGCACGGTGACCACGGTGAGGGTGAACAGGGTGCGGTTGGTCTGCTCGTTGACCTTGGCGGCGATTTCTTCCTGCAGCAGCTTGATCCGCTCGCCCAGGGCGGTGAGGTCGCTGATGACCAGGGTGAACTCCTCGGTGGCCGCGCGCAGTTGGCGTATGTCCTGTTCCTGCAACCACTCGGGCGGCCGGTTGAGCAGGCGCAGCAAGGCGCCCGGTTCCAGTGCCAGCAGCCGCTGCAACCGCACCAGCACCCGTCGCATGCTGCCCAGTTCGGCACGGTTGTCGCTCAGGCGCTGAGACAACAACTGGTCTTCGATACGGTCGACGCTGGTGGTGGTTTCGCGCACGATCTGGGTCAGTACGTCGCCTTGGTCGCGCAGCAGGTGGACCAGCAGCTCGATGGACGAATGGAAGCGCTCGCCATGCTTCACCGACGAGCGCAGCTTATCCACAGAGTGCAACGGCTGTAATCGCGCGCTTATCAGCAACTGGCTGCTGGCACAGGCCCACAGCGTAGAGATATCCGACGACACCAGGCCAAAATTGAATACCACGTCGTTGACCACTGCCAGCAGTGCCGAGTCGGCGTGCTCGATGCGGGTCGAGCGAGAGCCTTCGTGCAGGGTTTCGAAGAAGGCGTCGGGCAATTGCAGGTGGGTTCGCAGCCACCGCTCGCAGGCCGCGTGGGCCAGGTTCAGGTGCACCCACAGAAACTCACCGGGCTCCAGCGGCTGGCCGAGCATGCGCAGCAACTGCGCCGAGTCGATTTCACGCCCGGGCTGGCCGGGGCGAAAGGCGAAGGCGTAGAGCAGGCCGAACAGGTCGTGGTCCTGTGGCAGGTGTAGCGCGGGATGGCCCATTCGAACTCGCAATGAGGCACGGGGAGATGGCAGAAATGTTGCTGAATATTCGTTGCAGTCGGATGACAGCTGACTTCACCGGCACTGCCAACACAACCCGTGCGAGTTCGCAGCGCGCTTACCTGACGACCCGCCGATACTGCTGTTTGGGGCTTCGAGGTGATTGTGGGTCCGTCATCTCGATCAATCCGGCAGCAAGCGCGGGGCTCAAATAACTCTTGCGGAAGGTGGCGTGATGAGAGAGACCTAATTGATGCATCAGTTCGCTGGTCTTGAATGCGGCACCAGCTGGCATCACGCTCAACAAGCGCGCTACTTGGTCGGTTACTTGGTCGGTTACTTGGTCGGTTACTTGGTCATTTTCTGCCGCATCGGTGAGCGCCCGCAGCAAAGCTGTGAGCATGTAATCGACAAACGGGGTAGCTTCTGCCGCCTGGTCGGCCGCGGCCAGCGCAGCGTAGTAAGCGTCCTGATGCTCACGGATAACTGTTTCGACCGGCAGATACGCCAATACCGGCCGCCACTGACTAAGCAGCAACGTCTGCCACAACCGCCCCATCCGTCCATTACCGTCAGCAAACGGGTGGATGAACTCAAATTCGTAGTGGAATACACAACTGCTGATCAGAGGGTGCCAATTGTTGTTGCCCAGCCAATGCAATAAATCCTGCATCAAGGTTGCTACGCGGCTGGCAGGTGGCGCCATATGCAGCAGGCGCGAGCCCCTGTAGATGCCCACGCCGCCCTGCCGGTAGCGCCCTGAGTCATCAATCAGTCCACGCATAAGCATTCCGTGGGCAGAAAGCAGATCGCTCTGGGAATCGGCACACCAGCCAGGCATCGCATCATAGGTTGCGAATGCGTTGCGCACCTCCTGAATCTCCCGCGGCAGACCCAAAACCCGCTTGCCATCCAGCAAGGCAGTTACCTGCTCTACGCTGAGCGTGTTGTTCTCTATCGCAAGCGATGCCTGGATGGTGCGAATGCGGTTACCTCGGCGCAACTGTGGGGTCAGCGCAGCATCTCGATGGGCAGCCAAAAACCCCACTTGCTCACTGATTTCGGCAACCAGAGCCAGAATGTGGGGTGTCACCGTAAATGGTGGTTGGTAGATACTCATTGCCTGCGGTCCCCGGGAATCAGCCGCCACCTTAATCCACAGATCGCGCGAGGGTAAAGGAAGCACGAAGATCACTTCACAAATTCCTGAACTGATTATTTGCCTCCAGCGATTTGTTGCCTTGCCAACCACCTCCAGAATCGCTTCACCATAATCACAAAAACCGTGAGGCCACTCCCGTGGACCAGACACTCCAGGTGCGGCAAGCCGCCGCCGACCTCGTTGCCGCGTTTGCCAGCAACGATACCGCCCGCTATTTCGCCTGCTTCAGCGAAGACGCCACCTTCCTCTTCCACACTTTGCCGCAACCACTGCTGTCGCGCCGCGCCTACGAAGACCTCTGGGCCCAATGGCAGGCCGAAGGTTTTGCCGTGCTTGCCTGCGAATCAGGCAATGCCCACGTAAGCCTGCAAGGTGAAGTGGCGATCTTCATGCACGACGTGGCCACACACATTCGTATCGCCGGTGAAGAACTGCAATTGAGCGAGCGCGAGACCATCGTCTTCCGCCGCCATGGCGACCAGTGGCTGGCCTGCCATGAGCACCTGTCGGTCGTCTCGCCGGCCTGATCACCTTTTTACGCGGCCCTGCCGCCCTGCCATCGCACCCACAAGAAGGCCCGCGCACTGCGCCGGCTACAACAACCGCGCTGGAGCATCACCATGAGCCACTCGACCGGTATCGAGACCAACGGCGTAGAACAGATCCCCGCCGATCAACGCGACGCCTCCCCACTGGACCTGTTCCGCCTGATTTTCGGCGGTGCCAATACCTTCGCCACGGCCGTGCTGGGCAGTTTCCCGGTGCTGTTCGGGCTGTCGTTCCAGGCAGGCGTGTGGGCGATTCTGCTCGGCGTCGGCGTGGGCGCGCTGATTCTTGCGCCGATGGGCCTGTTCGGGGCGCTGAACGGCACCAACAACGCGGTGTCGTCGGGCGCACACTTTGGCGTGCACGGGCGTATCGTCGGCTCGTTCCTGTCGCTGCTCACGGCGGTGGCGTTCTTCTCGCTGTCGGTGTGGAGCTCGGGGGATGCCCTGGTCGGCGGCGCCAAGCGCCTGGCTGGCCTGCCGGAAACCGACCTCACCCTGGGCCTGGCCTACGGCCTGTTCGCCGTGCTGGTGCTGGTGGTGTGCATCTTCGGCTTCCGCTTCATGCTGTGGGTCAACAAGATTGCCGTGTGGGCTTCGAGCCTGCTGTTCCTGCTGGGCATCGTTGCCTTTGCCGGGCCATTCGACGCCGGCTATGCCGGTAGCGTCAACCTGGGCCAGGCGGGCTTCTGGGCGGCGTTCGTCGGCGCGGCGATCCTGGCCATGAGCAACCCGGTGTCGTTTGGCGCCTTCCTGGGCGACTGGTCGCGCTACATCCCGCGTGAAACACCCAAGGCGCGCATCATGCTGGCGGTGATCGCTGCCCAGGGTGCAACGCTGATTCCGTTCCTGTTCGGCCTGTGCACCGCCACCCTGGTAGCAACCCAGGCACCGGACTACATCGCTGCCAACAACTATGTGGGCGGCTTGCTGGCAGTGGCACCAAGCTGGTTCTTCCTGCCGGTTTGCCTGATTGCGGTGATCGGCGGCATGTCCACCGGCACCACAGCGCTGTATGGCACCGGCCTGGACATGTCCAGCGTGTTCCCGCGCCTGCTCAGCCGCGCCGGCGCCACGTTGCTGATCGGTGTGCTGGCGATCGGTTTCATCTTCATCGGCCGCTTTACCTTCAACCTGGTACAGAGCGTGTCGACCTTTGCAGTGCTCATCATCACCTGCACCAGCCCCTGGATGGTGATCATGATCCTCGGCCTGATCACCCGCCGCGGCTTCTACCACGCCGATGACCTGCAGGTATTCACCCGCGGCCAGCGTGGGGGCCACTACTGGTTCCTGCATGGCTGGAACTGGCGCGGCATGGGGGCGTGGATCCCCAGCGCGGCGGTTGGCCTGTGCTTCGTCAACCTGCCAGGGCAGTTCGTCGGCCCGCTGGGCGACCTGGCCGGTGGCATCGACCTGAGCCTGCCGGTCACCCTTGGCCTGGCTGGCGTGCTGTACCTGCTGCTGCTGAACCTGTTCCCTGAACCTGCTGGCGTGTATGGCCCTCAAGGGCCGCGTTGGGTGCGCTGCAAAAGCACTGCGCACACGCCGGTAACCACTGCCGAAATGGCCTGACTGGAAACCGACCATGACCACTTCCCACTACATCGCCGGCCGCTGGGTCGAAGGCCAAGGCAGCGACTGCATCAGCGTCAATGACCCTGCGCTCGGGCAACCGTTCACCGAGTTCATGGCGGCCAGCGTTGCCCAGGTCGACCAGGCCGTGGCCGCCGCCCGCGGCGCCCTGTCCGCCTGGAAAAGCACCAGCGCCAGTGAGCGCGCCGCTTACCTGCGCGGCTTTGCCGAACAGCTAGGGCAGCGCCGTGAAGCGTTGATCAGCCTGCAAATGCGCAACAACGGCAAGCCACGTCATGAGGCCGAGATCGACCTCGACGATGCCATCGCCACCTTCAGCTACTACGCCGAGATGGCAGAACAGCTGCCATCGAAGAACCGCGATGTGCCGCTGGCCGTGCCAGGCTTCACGGCCCGCACCCGCCTGGAGCCAGTGGGTGTGGTCGGCCTGATCGTGCCGTGGAACTTCCCGCTGGTGACCAGCGCCTGGAAGCTCGCGCCAGCCCTGGCCGCCGGCTGCACCGTGGTGCTCAAGCCATCGGAAGTCACCCCACTGATCGAGCAGGCCTACGGCCAGATCGCCGATGCCCTGGGCCTGCCGGCTGGCGTGCTGAACATCGTCAACGGCAAGGCCGAGACCGGTGCCGCCCTGAGCAGCCACAATGGCCTGGACAAGCTGTCGTTCACCGGCAGCAACAGCGTAGGCAGCCAGGTGATGCGCAGCGCGTCGGCGCAATGCCGACCGGTGACGCTGGAGCTGGGTGGCAAGTCGGCGATCGTGGTATTCGATGATTGCGATGTGGACCAGGCGGTGGAGTGGATCGTTGCCGGCATCACCTGGAACGCCGGGCAGATGTGCTCGGCCACTTCGCGGCTGCTGGTGCAGGACGGTATCGCCGATGCGCTGCTGCCGCGCTTGCAGGCGGCCCTGGAAAACCTGCGGGTGGGCAACCCGCTGACCGAAGAAGCCGATATGGGTCCGCTGACCAGCCAGGCGCAATGGCTGAAGGTGGCCAGTTACTTTGCCACCGCGCGCGAAGAAGGTTTGCAGTGCCTGGCCGGTGGCAAGGCGCTTGACCGTGACGGCTGGTTCGTCAGCCCGACGCTGTATACCGATGTGCCGAAACACAGCCGCCTGTGGACCGAGGAAATCTTTGGCCCAGTGCTGTGCGCTCGCCGGTTTACCAGTGAGGAACAGGCAATTGCCGAGGCCAACGACAGCCGCTTCGGGCTGGTAGCTACCGTCTGCTCCGCTGACCTGGAACGTGCCGAGCGCGTGGCCGATGCGCTGGAGGTTGGCCATGTGTGGATCAACTCGGTACAGGCGGTGTTTGTCGAAACCTCGTGGGGCGGCACCAAAGGCAGCGGGATCGGTCGTGAGCTGGGGCCCTGGGGGTTGTCGGCCTACCAGTCGGTCAAGCATGTGACGCGGTGCCTCGGCTGATATCGCAAGGGGCCGCGTTGCGGCCCATTCGCGGGTAAATCGGACCGCGAAGAGGCCGGCACAAGCAGAACAAAACTGCGCCCCGCGTGACTTTCCCCTTCCCCCGCAAAGTCCCACTTCCTGGTACCCCCACAATCACAACACCAGGCCGGACCACCCATGCACCCTCAACGCACCGCCTTGCACAACGAACTGCACGCCCGCCCGTCGCTGTACTTCGACGGCCCGGCGCACGTCTTCCACCTGGCCCTGCTCGGCGGTGATGCCGCGTGCGCTGCACTGCTGCAACGCTGCTGCCCGGATGCTCTGGACAGTGCCGCGGCCCAAGGCATCACCCGCCTGGACGGCCACCCGTTCAAGTGGGAACGACACACCGAGTTCTTTACCCTGACCCTGGTAGTGCCGTGCAGTAGCACCGGGACAGACTGGCAAACCCTGCCGCCTGTGCTGGCCGAAGCGATTGCCCCGCAGGCGGCGCAGGTAATCAACGCCGTGCAGGTGCTGGTACGTGACGAACAGGATCTGGACCTGGCCCATTACGGCTTCAAGGACCCGTGCGGCTCGTGCGTTGGCGGTGGCGATGCGGTGGTGTGGAGCGACTTCCGCCTGACTGACGATGGCACCAGCCGTTTCCTGTTCATCAACCGTCGCCTCAATGCCTACCGCCAGGGCCGCATGATCCGTCGCCTGCTGGAGATCGAGACGTACCGCATGATGGCCTCGTTGACCCTGACCACAGCCAAGGCCCTGAGCCAGGAACTCGATACCTTCGACAAGACCTTGGTCAGCCTTTCCGAGCGCAGTGCCGGGGGCGATGGGCATGATTCCAAAGGGCTGCTGGAGGCCATCGCCCACCTGTCACGCCAGGTGGTCAGCCGCACGGTGAAAAACCGCCACCGCTTCGGCGCCACGCAAGCCTATGCGCAACTGGTGTTCGAACGCCTGGGCGAGCTGCGCGAAAGCCACGTAGGCGACTGCCAGCGCCTGGGGGTGTTCATCGAGCGCCGGTTCAAACCCACTGTGCGCTATTGCGCAGCAACCGAGCAGCGGCTTGAGCAATTGGCGAAGAACGTGGCGAACCTGGGCGACCTGTTGCAAGCGCGGGTACAGGTAGAGATGGAAGAACAGAACGCCGAGATCCTGCGCAGCCTCAATACCCGGGCCGACGCCCAGGTGAAGATCCAGCGGGCGGTGGAAGGGCTGTCGATCATCGCCATCACCTACTACCTGCTGAACTTGTTCAAGCTGCTGTATGGCGGACTGAATGTGCTGGGCTTGGGGCTGACAGCGCGGGATGGGCTGTTGGCCATGGCGCCGCCTGTACTGTTGGTGTTGCTGGTGATCCTGCTGCGGATCAGGCAGGCCAAGCAGCATTGAATTCGGGGGCGCTTTGCGCCCCCGCTCTTCACACCGACTCGTCAGTGGGGCGAGAGCCCTCCTGGACCAGCACCATACTTTGCGGCGAAGACAGCGGGATGCCCTCGTCGCGCAACCGCCCAAGAATGGTGAACAGCAAGTCACTACGGGTACCCGAAACCTGCCGCGGCCCCGCTACATAACCACTGACCCCAATCACCATCCCACTGCTGGTCAGGTCCTTGAACGACACCGAAGTAGCCGGCGCATCCAGAATCGCCTCATGCTCGTGGTACGCCGCCAGCAACAGCTCACGCACACGGTTGGCATCGGTCTCCAGCGGCAGTGTCAGGGTAATGCCGACCACGCCCAGCGCATTGCCCATGGTCACGTTGCGCACGTTCTGCGAAATGAACTGCGAGTTGGGCACGATCACCGTCGAACGGTCAGACATCTGGATCTCGGTGGCGCGCACGTTGATGCGGCGGATATCACCCTCCACGCCCGCCAGGCTGACCCAGTCGCCCACCTTCACCGGGCGTTCGGTCAGCAGGATCAGGCCGGAGATGAAGTTCTGCACGATCTGCTGCAAGCCAAAACCGATACCTACCGAAAGCGCACTTACCACCCAGGTCAGGCTGGTGAGGTTGATGCGCAAGGTCGACATCACCAGCATGGCCAGGAACAGGAAGCCCAGGTAACCCACCAGGGTCACCAGCGAGGCGCGCATGCCGGCGTCCATGTCGGTTTCCGGCAGCAGGCGATCGCTCAGCCAGCGCTTGACCACGCGAATGGCGAACAAGCCACCGAAGAAAATCCCCAGCGCCAGCAGGATGTCCTGCGGCACGATGTTCAGGTTGCCCAGCAACTTGCCGCCAGTACCATCCCAGTCACCCAGGCTCAGCAGCAACTCGCTTGGGCTGGTACCCGACGGCATCAACACCAGCAACAGCGCCAGGAACAGCACGATAGTGCGGCCGATGCCGGCCAGGATAGTGCTGGCCTGGGCCTGGTGACGAGGCGCCAGTCCCAGGGTGGCGGCCAGCGCCAGCCCGCCGGGCTGACGTGGCGACAGCAGGGTTTCGCACAGGTCGCCGAAGAAGGTCGTCAACAAGTAGGCACAGGTGACCACCAGGCTCACCCACAGCAGCTTGGCTGTAAGGAAATAGGCGAGTGTCAGGTAACCGGTGAGCAGCGCCAGCAGGATCAACGCCAACCAGATGACCATCACGAACGGGATCAGCCCGGCCAGGCCCGTGGGGCGCTCCAGTTCATGCTTGCGCAGCGTGTGACGGTAACGCAGCAGCGCGCCGGCAAAAATGCACGCCACCACCAGCGCGGTCAGGCCATTGACGGCCACGGTCAGCGCCAGGCTGGCGCCGATCACGCTGTTCATGCGCTCCATGGTCATCATGACCATCAGCGCCAATGCCAGCACCTTGGGGAACCAGCCCAGCGCACTGGCGACTTCGTCATGGATCGCCGGCAGCCGCCAGGACGGGCGCTGCAGCATCAGCATGGCGCGGCCAAGGCCGGTGATGAAGGCGCTGAACACCACCAGGGTGAGAATGTGGTTGGTGAGGCTGGCGATATCGGCGCCCAACTCGGCGCTGCTCTCCAGCCCCCAGCGCAGCAGCGACACAGAGCCAGCAATGGTGCCCAGGGTTGCCAGGCTGACGCCCAGGGCCAAGGCGCTGCGGCGCAGTCGGCCCTCGGGCAACCAGCCGACCATGGCATTGGCCAGCAACCGCTCGAGTACGCGCCGCACCAAGGTCCAGACCAGAATCGCCGCCACCAGGCTGGTGAGGAACAGCCAGCGGTTCTCGGCGCTGAAGGCACTGCCGATGGCATCGGCAGCCTCGCCGCGCAGGTCACGCAGGCGCGCCACGTCGTCCTGGGTGGGGCGAATGATGCTTTGCCAGAACGCCGGGCTCAGTGGCGAAGCCGCGCGGCTGGTGATCTGCGAGTTGAACTGGCTGCGGCGCAGGTTGACGATTTGCGTGGACAGGTCCCGGGCCGACTGGGTCAGCTTGGTGGCCTGATCCTGCTGGGCTACCAGGGCCTTTTTCTCGGCCTCCAGCGCTTTGCGTTGCTGGGTCAGGGTGGCGGCCTCGTCCGGCTGGACCGGGCCGATGACCTTCAGCTTGTCGTCGAGCTTGCCTACGTCAGCGGTGCGCTGTGCACTCAGTGCATCCGCCTGGCGTTGCACCTGCATGGCGGCCAGGCGCAGTTGCGACAGCAGGTCGTCGTTGGCTTCGCTGGTGACGCCCTGGCGGATCAGGTCCAGCCGGTCACTCAGTTGTTCAATGCTGGCGTTTTCATCCAGCGCTGGCGCTTCGGCAGCTGCCAGGTTGGACAATGCCGTGGTCGGGGCCGACCAGGCCGGGCTGGCAAGCGCCAACATCAGGACCATAAGGCCTGCGCAATAGCGGGCAAGGCTGACACGCCTCATCGAAGTTTCCTCTTTACAACTCGATTTGGCGGGGGATTCTACGCGGCTTCAGGCAATCAGGAGAGTGCCGTTTCTCGCTTCAGCAGCTGCTGCTTGCGCTCGACACCCCAGCGATAGCCGCTGATGTCGCCGTCGCGGCGCACTACCCGATGACAAGGGATGGCCACGGCGATGTGATTGGCAGCGCAGGCCATGGCCACCGCGCGCACTGCCTTGGGCGCGCCGATGCGCTCGGCGATGTCGGTGTAACTGACCCGGGTGCCTGCCGGCACCTCGCGCAGGGCCTGCCACACCCGCTCCTGGAACGCTGTGCCCTGCACATCCAGCGGCAAGGCCAGGCCCAGCGCCGGGGCCTCGACGAAACCCACCACTTCGGCAACCCGTTGCTCGTAGCCGCTGTCGCCGCCAATCAGGCGGGCTTTGGGGAACTGGTCTTGCAGTTCTTGCAGCAGGGCTTCGGGGTCGTCGCCCAGCAGAATGGCGCAAATACCCTTCTCGCTCTGGGCCACCAGAATCGCGCCCAACGAACACTGGCCTACAGCAAAGTGGATGGTTGCCCCTGTGCCACCGGAGCGGTACTGCCGGGGTCGCATGCCCAGCCGCTGGTCGGCGCTTTCGTAAAAACGGCTGTTGGAGTTGTAGCCAGCGTCGTAGATGGCGTCGGTGACTGAGCGCTGGCCGTCATCCAGGTGCGCACGCAAGCGCCGGGCGCGAAAGGCGGTGGCGTAGGCCTTGGGGGTAACACCGGTTTCAGCCTTGAACAGGCGGTGCAGGTGGAAGGGGCTCACGGCCAGCTGGGCGCTGAGCTGGTCGAGGCTAGGCGCAGGGTCGCTGGTTTCGATAAGGCGGCACGCACGGGTGACCAGTTGGCTATGGCGGGTGGTGCTGGCCTTGGCGATACAGCGTTTACAGGCACGGTAACCGGCCGCTTCGGCGGCAACGGGGGTGTCGAAGAATTCGACGTTGCTGCGCTTGGCCATCCGCGATTTGCAGCCGGGGTGGCAGTAGACGCCGGTGGTGCGCACGGCGTAGACGAAGTGGCCGGTGGCGGTGGTGTCGCGGGACTCTACGGCTTGCCAGCGCTGGTCAGGGGTGGTGTAACGGGTCATGGGTCAGCATCCAGATAAGTTGTCGCCTGTACTGGCCTATTCGCGGGCACGCCCGCTCCCACAGAGATTGCACAATGTCCGCGCCCTGTGGAGTACCTGTGGGAGCGGGCTTGCCCGCGAATAGGCCGGTACAGGCAATGCAAGTGCCTCAGGCCCGCCACAGGTACCAGGCCGCCACCGTGCGGTAAGGCCGCCAGCCGCCACCCAGCGAGCGCATCTGCGCCGGGGTCGGCGCCTTGTCCAGCCCCTTCAGCCGCCGATACCCTTCGCGCACGCCAAAGTCGTCCACCGGCAGAATGTCCGAGCGCTCCAGGCAATAGATCAACAGCATCTCCACCGTCCACCGCCCTACCCCGCGCAAGGCTACCAGGCGCTCGATCAAGGCTTCATCGGCCATGGCCAAAGCCTCTTCCCGCGTTGGCACCCTACCCTCCAGCCGCGCCTGGGCAATGCCCTGCACCGTGGCCAGCTTGCTTGCCGAGAAACCACAGGCACGCAGGGACTCCGGGCTGGCTGCCAACAACTGCTCCGGCGACGGAAATTCAGCCTGTGGGAACAGCGCCAGCAAGCGACCAAGGATCGCCTCGGCGGCACGGGCATGCAGTTGCTGATAGGCAATGGCCCTGACCAACGCCTCGTAAGGCTCACGCCCCGGCGTGGCCTGGTGCAGGCAGGGCCCAACGGCAGCAATGTGCCGCGACCAGTCCGGATCCAGCGCGGCTAGGTAATCGGTAGCCTCGCGGTAGGCCTGTGGCGAAAGGTCGGCAAGAATCATGGCGGCTCCATCACGTTTATTGCAGGTGCAGCTTAGCGCAGCCGTTCATCGGACAAACGCCGGTTCTTGCGCGGCTAATTCCTGGCATACCATTGCCCGACGCCGGTGTACCCGCATAGAATTGAGAAATATTCGCAATCGCACACTACACGGAACCGGGCCTTCGCCAAGATGCAGATCAACGACACGCTCAAGCCGACCGAGGTCGCTCTGCTGTATCAGGCCCACCATGGCTGGCTCCGTGGCTGGTTGCGCAACCGCGTCGGCTGCAGCGAACAAGCCGCCGACCTGGCCCAGGATACCTTTGTGCGGGTGTTGCGGGCCCGCCAGGTGTCGCCGCTGAAAGAGCCGCGCGCCTACCTTAGCAGCATCGCCCGTGGCTTGATGATTGACCAGTTCCGCCGTGGTGCGCTGGAGCGGGCCTACCAGGAAAGCCTTGCCCACCTGCCCGAAGCCGAGGTGCCCAGCGAAGAGCACCGGCTGGTCATTCTTGATGCACTGGACCGTCTTGACCGTGCCCTTCACCAGTTGAAACCACGTGCACGCCAAGCGTTTCTGCTGGCCCAACTGGACGGTTTGAGCATTGTGCAGATCGCCCAGCAGCTGGATGTGTCCCGCGCCACCATCGAGCGCGACCTGGCCAAGGCGTTGGGCGCCTGCTACCGGTTGCGCTATGCCGACGCCTGACATCACGCCGGCGCAGGCGCAGGTCGACCAGGCCATCGACTGGCTGGTAAAACTGCGCTTTGACCGCCCCAGCGCGCGTACCGAGCAACAATTCCAGCAGTGGCTGGCCAGCCACCCACACAACCCGCTGGCCTGGCAACGTGTCAGCCACCTCAGCGACGAAATGGCCGGGCTGCCCAGGGACCTCAGCCGGCGCACCCTGGCCGGCAGCCAGCGCCAACAGGTCAGCCGCCGCGACCACCTCAAACTGCTGGGCGTTCTGGCCATTGGCGGCAGCCTGGGCTGGGCCGCGCGCGAGCCATTGGGCCTGCCGCAGTTGCTGGCCGACAGCAGCACCGCCACCGGTGAACGGCGCCAGTGGCAAGGCAGTGACGGCAGCCGTATCCAGCTCAACACCGCCAGCGCCATCGATCTGCACTACAGTGCCGAGCAACGCCAACTGGAGCTGCTACAGGGCGAAGTCAGCCTGGACAGCAACCCGAATGACAACCGCCCCTTCCGCATCAACACCCGCGTCGGCCCGCTGACCACCCTGGGCAGCCAACTGTTGCTGCGCGAAAACAATCAGGGGCTGCTGCTGTCAGTGCGTCGTGGCGAAGTAACACTGTTCCCCTCCTCTGCCGGTGCGCGGCTGATAGAGCAAGGCGAAACCCTGCAGGTCGCGGCAAACGGCAGTGTCCAGGCGGTGACTTTGCACAGCGACCCCTGGGGTTGGACCGACGGTGTGCTCAGCGTACAGCAGATGCCATTGGCCGAGTTTGTCGCCGAACTCGCCCGCTACCGCCCGGGCCTGTTGCGCTGCGCCCCTGAGGTAGCGAACCTGAAGGTGTCGGGCACCTTCCAATTGGCCGACACCGGGCAGATCCTGCAATTGCTCACGCGCAGCCTGCCCGTGCGGGTCGATTACAGGACGCGCTATTGGGTAAACATCGGCGCAGCCTGAAGCGCGATCACTCCGCTACCGCACGCATCCGCCCCGCACGCCGGTACGACTGGCGGGCAAAGCACACGAACAGCCCTGCCATCAACGCCAGGGCCATGGGCAGGCCGTGCGGCGCAACATCCATCGCCGCGCCACTTAGCAGCGGCCCGATCAGGCTGCCCACACCCCACAGCAACCCCACGCTGGCGTTGGCAGTAACCAGGTCCTGGCCCTTGAAGCGCTGCCCGATCAGCACCAGCGCCAAGGTATAGATACCGCCGGCCACCGCGCCCAGCACCACCAGTAGCGGCCACAGCAGCCAGGTCATGTTCAGCAGCCAAGGCAGGCCGATGCCAATCGCCATCGCCACCAGCCCGCACACCAGGTGCAGCCCGGTGCGCTCAACCCGGTCGGCCAACCAGCCCAGCGGCAACTGGAACAGCATGTCGCCGGCAAACACTACGGTCACCATCAGCGCGGCCACGCCCACGGCAAAACCATGGCTGGTGGCATACACCGGCAGCAGCGACAGCACCACGGCATCGAAGAACGAGAAGAACAGCACCGCCACGCACAACGCCGGCGCCACACGGAAGAACCCGGCCAGGCCGAAGCTCTTCTCCCCCTCTTCATGCTCGACATGGTCGTTGGGTACGGTCAGCACGATGCACAGCAGCGCCAGGCCATAGCAGGCAGTGACCACCCCGGTGATCCACGGGCTGTCAGCCCCCAGCACCGCCAGCATGGCCGGGCCAAGCACCTGGAAGCCGGTGAAACTGGTGGCATACAGGGCCATGATCTTGCCGCGGTTGTGCTCCGGGCACAGTTCGTTGACCCACGACTCGCCGAGGATGATGGCGATGCCCATGCCAAGCCCCAGGCCCAGGCGCAGCAGCGCCAGCAGCCACAGCGAGCCGAACGCCGACTCGAGCAAGGCAATGCTGACCGTGCACAGGCTGAAGCACAGCAAGTAGATGGTACGCCGGGTGAGGTGACGGCAGCAGGCATCGACCAGAAACGCCGAGAGCATCATGCCTGCGGCCGGGATGGCCGAAATGATGCCGATTTCCAGGGTGCCGGCCCCGGCCTCATGCAGGCGCAACGAAACCAGCGGCAGGCTGGCCCCCAGGCTGAAACCCACGACCGAAACGGCGAACAACAGGCCCGCCAGCAAACGCATGTTCATGTACCACTCCTTGCAAACCGAAAAGACGTGCAGACACAGGCGCGCACGCCGGGGTGGCGAGCGACGCAAAAGCGCAGATCAGTTCAGGCGAGGTGTGGCGAGAAGGTAAAGGCGAACAGCACGCTGCGACGGCGCTTGAGCACCGTGTCGCTCGGCCACGCACGGCGCAGGGCCTGGAGGGCAGGCTGGCGGGCGTGTGGGAGGGACTGGGTACGGCGCATTGCGTTGGCTACTTTGTGGGCGGTTGAAAAAGAGGCGGCACTCTAGGCCAACGGTGATCAGGTCGTCAATTGTCGGGGCTGCAAGGCAGCCCCGGCTTTATCAGCGCTTGCCGGTACTCGGCAAGAACACCGCCAACAACCCGAACAACGGCAGGAACGAGCACACCCCATACACATATTCGATGCCACGCAGGTCTGCCACATACCCCAGCAGCGCCGCGCCGATGCCGCCAAAACCGAACATCAGCCCGAAGAAGATCCCGGCGATCATGCCCACACTGCCCGGTACCAGCTCTTGCGCATACACAACGATCGCGGAGAACGCCGAAGCCAGGATAAAGCCGATTACCACGCTCAGCACGGTGGTCCAGAACAGGTCGGCATACGGCAACGCCAAGGTGAACGGCGTCACCCCCAGGATCGAGAACCAGATTACCGCCTTGCGCCCGATGCGGTCACCGATCGGCCCACCAAAGAAGGTACCCGCCGCCACCGCCCCCAGGAACAGGAACAGGTGCAACTGCGAGCTGGCCACCGACACATCAAACTTCTCGATCAGGTAGAAGGTGAAGTAGCTGGTGAAGCTGGCCATGTAGAAGTACTTGGAGAACACCAGCAGGCCCAGCACGATCAGCGCCGCGATGACCCGATTGCGCGAGATGCCATGGGTGGCCTGCACCGCCTTGCGCGCCTTCGCCTGGTTGAGGTGTTCCTTGTACCAGCCACGCAGCATCAGGGTGACGCCCAGGAAGAACAGCGCGGCCAGGCCGAACCAGGCTACGTGGGTCTGGCCGAACGGGATGACGATGGCCGCCGCCAGCAACGGGCCCAGGGCCGAGCCGGTATTGCCGCCCACCTGAAACGTGGACTGTGCAAGGCCGAAGCGCCCGCCCGAGGCCAGGCGTGCAATGCGCGAGGTTTCCGGGTGGAACGTCGACGAGCCGATCCCCACCAGCGCCGAGGCCAGCAAGATCATCGGGAAGCTGCCCACAAAGGCAAGCATCACGATGCCCACCAGCGTGCACACGGTGCCCATCGGCAACAGGTTCGGTGTGGGCCGGCGGTCGGTAAAGAAGCCGACCCAAGGTTGCAGCAGCGACGCGGTGATCTGGAACGTCAGGGTGATCAGGCCGATCTGCGCAAAGCTCAAGTTGTAATTGGCCTTGAGCATCGGGTAGATCGCCGGCAGCACCGACTGGATCAGGTCGTTGATCAGGTGCGCCAGGGCACAGAAACCAATAATACGCATCACCAGCGGCGTGGCTTGGTTTGCCGTTGCGCTGGTGGTTGCGGTGGAGGCACTACTGATGGCCATTTGCCTAAATCTCCGTGCTCAGGTTTGGGATCCGATTATCAGGAAACAAATAGATACATAGCTACCTTTTTTATCCCTCTGTCGCGACGTACTTGAAAATGGTTCTCAATATAATTAGCATCCTTGACTCAAACCCCTGTCATCGTTGGGCGAAACGGCCCCTATCGTGAGCAGACCGACCCCATGAGCCCGATGCCCGCCATGCAGTTGCAGCCAGACCCACAGCAGGAAGCGCTGGAGTGGTTTTCGCTATTGCGCCAACCCGGCTGTGACGAAGCCCAGCGCCAGGCATTCGCGGCCTGGTGCCAGGTACCAGAAAACGCTCACGCCTATGCCGAGCTGGAGACCTTCTGGCAGCAACTGCAACCACCACCCGCGCGCCCGCGCCCACGGCAAGTCACCGTGCGCCGCAGCCACCTGGGCAAATGGCTGGCACTTGTGTTCCTGCTCGTGTTGGGCGCTGCAGCCTACCTGTACTGGCCGCTGATGCAGCGCCTGGCCAGCGAGCTGCACACCGACGTGGGCGAGCGCCGCAGCACCCGCCTGGCAGATGGCACCACGCTGAACATGGACAGCGCCAGCGCCATGAACGTCGACCTGCGTGGCCGCACCCGCCAGTTGCACCTGGTGCAGGGCCAGGTGTTTCTGGAAGTGGTGCTAGACGGGCGGGCCATGGAAGTGGACGTGGGCAACGCACGTATCCAGGTGTTCGGCACCCGTCTGCAGGTCGCCCGCCATGCAGGTCATGATGAACTGGTGGTACTCAGTGGCAAGGCCATGGTCACCCAAGGGGGTGATCAGCGCATGGTCTCTGCAGGTGAGCGGGTCACCTTTGATGACACGCGTATCGACCCGGTACAGAAGGCTGACCTGAAAACCGCCGACAGCTGGCGCAACGGTCGCCTGAAAGCCATCGACATGCCATTGGGGCAAGTGCTGGAACGCCTTGCCGGCTACCAAGGGCAGCGCGTGTGGATGATGGATGATCAAATGGCCCATCGGCGGATAAGCGGTGATTTCAACCTCGATCAGCCTGAGCAAAGCCTGCAATCCCTGGCTGCGGCCCAGCATCTGCAGTTGCAGGGCGTGCTCGGGCACTGGCTTGTGGTGCGCTGAAACCGCGCCCGGCCGCTAAGTTTTTGAAAGCGTGCAAATTTTTTTTGAAATGAGTGTTGACAGGGGGGCCGTTCAAGAGAATAATGCGCGCCATCGGCTACATAGCTCAGTTGGTTAGAGCATAGCATTCATAATGCTGGGGTCCGGGGTTCAAGTCCCTGTGTAGCCACCAAACAAGACGAAGGGCTTACCGCAAGGTAAGCCCTTTTTCTTTGCCTGCGATAAATCCAGAAGATACTGCGCCCCTGTAGGAGCGGCCTTGCGTCGCGACAGGGCCGCAAAGCGGCCCCGGCAATTCATGCATGATGCAGAAATTCTGGGGCCGCTCTGCGGCCCTATCGCGACACAAGGCCGCTCCTACAAGGACCGCACGAAGGCCGGGATCAGAACTCCCACTTCGAACTCAGCATGAAGTTGCGCGGCTCGCCATACGACGCACTGTTGAAGTTGTCATCGAATGAGCTGAAGTACTTCTTGTCGAACAGGTTGTTCACGGTGGCAGTCGCCGACCACTGCCGGGTGAACTGGTAGCGGGCCATCAGGCCAACCGTGGCATAGTCCCCTTGCTTGATCTTCACAGGGTTACTGACCTGCCACGGTGTGGCGGTAAAGTGCATGCCGCTCTGCCAATTCACACCACCGCCAAGGGTCAGCCGCTCCAGGTCACCGGTCAGCTGGTAAGTGGTCCACAGCTTGAACATGTCCATCGGGATGGTGGTCTTGACCCGCTCACCGTCGTTGTCCTTTACCCTGGAATGGGTATAGCTGGCTGCCAGGTTCCAGCCCGGCGCCAGCTCCCCGATCAGCTCCATGTCGATACCGCGGGTGGTGGTCTTTTCCGCACGATAAGCGGTAATCAGGCCATCGCTGCCGGCCACGGTCCCGTCGGCGACGGCATCATTGTCCAGCTTGACTTCATACAGCGCAATGGCGGTGTTCAATCGCCCACCAAAGTACTCGCTCTTCAGGCCGACTTCGTAGTTGTCACCTTCGCGCGGCTCCAGCAACTTCCCGGCCTGGCTACGATAAGGCTGCGGCTTGAAGATGCTGGTATAGCTGGCATAAACCGAGTGCACATCGTTCAGGTCGTAGACCACGCCAGCATAGGGTGTCACTTCACCAGTGGCCTTGACCGAGTCGTCAGTGTCGTAGGGTTGCAGGCTGGCGACGTGGTAGTGGAACAGGGCGTCGTACTGGTAGTTGCTGACCCGTGCACCCAGAATTACCGACAGGTCATCCGTCGGTTTGAGGCGCGTGGCCAGGTAGGCGCCGGTCTGGCGCTGGTCGATATCGTCGTCCTCACGGTTGAAGTTGTAGGACGGCGTCGGGCCTTGGTTATCCCAGGTCCAGATGTTCACCGGCACACCGCTGACACCATTGTTGCTACTGCCGTTGGCCAGCAAGTTGCCAAAGCCGTTGCGGCGGTTCTCGTAGCTTTGGTAATTGAAGCCCATCACCAACTCGTGTTCACGCCCCAGCAACTGGAACGGGCCACTGAGCATCAGATCGACACCGCGCTGCTTCTGCGTGTTGTCACCCTTGGTGGCGGTGTAGCGCAAGCCATCGCCCGTGGCCGGGTTGACCACGCCTGTGGTGGTACCAACGATGACCGAGTCGTAGTCTCGGGTGCCGTACAGGTAATTGGCGGCGAGCTTGAGTGACCAGCCTTCGCCCAACCGCTGCTCAAGCGAGGTGAAGGTGTTCACCGACTCCTGATGGTTGCTGCTATCGCGGCTGGCACCGTTGTACGAGCGCGGCATGCGGTACTGGAAACCACGCCCCGAGCCATCGGTGGCCACAACCGGCAAGCCGGTGGTGGAGAAACCACGCGGGTCGCTGTCCAGGTACTCCACGCCCAGGGTAAACAGCGTGTCCGGCGACAGGTCCATCTCGCTGACGCCGTACACGATAGTCTTCTGTTGCTGCAGGTGGTCGGTGAAACTGTTGCCCTGCTGGTACGCCGCTACTGCACGGCCGCGCACGGCACCGTTGTCGGTCAACGGGCCGGACACATCCACTTCAGTGCGGTACAGGTCCCAGGAACCCAGCCCACCACTGATGTAGCCCCTGAAATGGTCCGTGGGTTTCTTGCGCACCAGGTTTACCGTGCCGGACGGGTCGCCCGCCCCCGTCAACAAGCCGGTAGCCCCCCGCACCACTTCGACCCGGTCGTAGATCGCCATGTCCGAAAGCGCCTGGGGCAGCGCCTGGCTGAATGCGAACGTGGTGGTGGGCATGCCGTCGTACTGGTAGCTGTCGATCGCCAGGCCGCGCGAGAACACATACAGGCGATCACTGCCCGGGCTCTGCACATTGACCCCCGGCGTTTGCTCAAGTACCTGCCCGATGCTGCGCAGGTTCTGGTCTTCCATCCGCTGGCGGGTCATTACACTGACCGACTGCGGCGTCTCGCGCAGGCTGAGGTTGAGCTTGGTAGCAGCGTTGGTGATACCCGTGGTATACGAACCCGTGCCCTCGGTAGTGCTGCCCAGCAACTGGCTGTTGATGGTGGTCGCGCCCAGTTCCAACGCCCCTTCATTGCCCGGCACGCTGACCAGCACGAAGCCGTCGTCACTCCCCTGCGCCTGCATGCCCTGCCCGCCCAGCAGCATGGCGAAGCCTTCATTCACACCATAACTGCCCTGTAAGCCCGCACTATGCCGCCCAGCCACTTGTGTGGCGTCGAACGAAATCGCCACGCCTGCTTGCCGTGCGAAGCTGCTGAGCACATCACCCAAGGCGCCGGCCGGGATGTCATAGCGCTGAACCTGCTGCTGGGCCAGCGCCAGCGGTGCCAGCAGCAGCGGCAGGCTGCCCAGCCCCAGGTGAAGACCTAATGCCAGTGCATTGCGAGGCGTGAAAGGAATGCGCGCGCGCAGTGTAGAAAGCATGTTCCCGATACTCCGTTATGTTGGCTTACGACAAGGACGCACGGAAATCGGGAACTGGAAGCAGGTGGGAATCTTTTTTATCTGAGCTCGGATTCGGGCAGGTAGCGCACCCGCGTGATCCAGGGCGTGTAGTGATCGATGCCCAGCGGCAGGCTGCGTGCCAACAGGCGCAATGCACGCTCGCTATCGTCGGCCGGCAACACGGCGGTCACGCGGATGTTTGCCAGGGCCTTGCGGTCGAACAGCAGGTAGCCCGAATGATTACGACCCAGCTGTTCGAGCACTTCGACCAACGGCCGCTCACGCACCACCAGCTGGTGTCGCGCCCAGGCCTGCTCCACACTCCTGCCGTCGATGGCCTGCACCTCGCCTGGCCCCGTCGCGTCGAAGTACAGTTCCTGGCCTGCCGACACCACCCGCCGCTGGCCATGGCTGTCGACTTCAGTGCTGGACTCGACCATTGCCAGGCGCGAACCTTCGGCCAGTTGCTCCACCACAAAGCGTGTGCCCAATGCCCGCACACTGCCATGCTCGGTCACCACCTTGAACGGGCGCCCGGCGTCCTTGGCCACATCCACCAGGATTTCCCCGCGCAGCAGGTGAACCGTGCGCGTACGCTCATCGAAGTCCAGGTCGACGGCGGACCCACCGTCCAGCCGCAGCAGGCTGCCATCGGGCAACTGCCGCGTGGCCCATTCGCCGCTGCCGGTGCGGATATCGGCCAGCAGGTACACCGGCCCCTGCTGCACGAGCATCCCTAATGGCAGGGCCAGCACGGCAGCCAGCGCGAGCGCCTTCAGGGCGTGGGCCGAACGCCGCTGTTGCTTGAGCGCCCGCAGCGCGCTGCAAGCCGGGGCCTGCTTGAGTAACTGCAAGGGCGCCAAGGTTTCCTGCATGCGCTGGAAGGCGTCCAGGTGTTCGCTGTCCTGCGCCAACCAGGCACGAAACGCTTCACGGTCGCGGCCGCTGGGCTGGTCGTCCAGGCGTACCAGCCATTCGGCGGCTTCATGGAGGACTTCCGGGCTCACAGGCAAGCCTCGGCAGCGGCGTGGCATGCCAGCAGCGCCTGCACCAGGTAGCCCTGCACGCTTTTGGTGGACACTTGCAGGTGCTCGGCGATTTCGCTGTGGCTCAGCCCCTCGAGGTGGCGCAGCACAAACGCCTGGCGTACCCGCGGCTGCATGCGCGATAAGGCACGGTCGATCTGCTCCAGGGCTTGTACGGCGGCGTGAACCTGCTCGGGGGAAGGCGCTTGCTCCATCTGCTGCACATGCAATGCCAACGCTTCGCGATAGGCCTGCTCCAGCTTGTGCCGACGGCCGCGGTCGATCAGCAGGCGCCGCGCCACCGTGGCCAGCAAGGCCCGTGGCTCGCGGGGGGCAACGTAGCTGCCAGCACTGAGTAAGCGGACGAACGTGTCCTGAGCCATGTCTGCCGCGTGCTGCGGGCAGTTCAGGCGTTGGCGCAACCACACCAGCAACCAACTGTGATAGCCCTTGTATAAAGCGTCCAGGCTGTCGGCAACGGCGGCTGGAGTTGTTTTCATCGCGAGGCTTCGCAAATGGGAATTATTCTATTCTAAATGGCCATCACCCCGTCATGCAATCGACACTTCACCGTATCCCGCTTACCGCTACCGCAAGGCCAAGCCCGATCAGCGCCAGGCCGATGGCACGGTCCACCAGCAATTGCCGTTCGATCATGGCCTTGCGCAATGCAGTACTGGAGAAAAACACTGCCACCAGGCTGAACCACAGCCAATGGGCAAAGGACATGAACGCGCCATAGGCGAAATCCAGCGCCAGCGGGCTGCCAGGCTGGACTACCTGGGTGAAGGCACTGATGACAAACAGCATGGTCTTGGGGTTGAGGGCATTGGTCAGAAAGCCCGTGCGCAGGGCCTGCAGCACACCTGCAGCCGAGGGGCCAACCCCGTCAAGGCTGATACGCCGGGTATTGGTCAGTGACTGGTAGCCCAGATAGATCAGGTAGCCAGCACCCAGTACTTTCATGGTGAGGAACAATGGCGGGTTCTGACTGATGATCACGGCAATGCCCAGGACCGTGTACAGCACATGCACCTGCACCCCCAGCGCAATACCCACAGCAGCGGCGAGACCGGCCTTGCGGCCCTGTGCATAACTGCTGCGGGTGACCATGGCGAAATCGGCACCCGGGCTGATGACGGCGAGCAGGGTGAACAGGGCGACGGCGATGAGTTCGGACATGGGGTGGGTCTCGATAGGCGATGGAAATGCACAGACCAGTGGATTATCTAGCGCTTATGGGTGGGGAAAAATCGATTTATAGTGAGGGATATCTGATAGTTTTTCTCACAGAGGTATAGCGCCTGTGCTGGCCTCTTCGCGGGCACGCCCGCTCCCACAGGGATCTCGGCAAACCTGAGAAAAGCGCACTACCTGTGGGAGCGGGCGTGCCCGCGAAGAGGCCGGCACAGGTTAAAAGGGATGCCATGAAACTGCCGCCACTCAACGCCTTCCGCTACTTCGACATCGCCGCCCAGACCGAAAGCTTCGTGCGCGCCGCCGAGCACCTGCACGTCACCCACGGCGCTGTCAGCCGCCAGGTACGCCTGCTCGAAGAGCACCTCGGCGTGGCGCTATTCGAACGCCGCAACCGGGCCATTTTCCTCACCCCTGCCGGCCGTGCCCTGCAAGGCACCACCCAGGCGATTTTCGAACAGCTCGAAGGCGCCGTGCAGCGCCTGCAGGATCAGGCCCGCGACAATGTACTGGTGCTCTCCTGCGAGCCAACCATCGCCATGCGCTGGCTGATCCCGCGCCTACCCCGCTTCCACGCCGACCACCCCGACCTGCAACTGCACCTGGTGGCCGCCGGTGGCCCGCTGGACTTCGCCCGCAGTGGTGTCGACCTGGCAATCCGCCGCGACGACTTCCACTGGGGCAACCAGTTGTACAACCAGAAGATCTGTGACGAATGGATCGGCCCGGTATGCAGCCCCAACGCCGCCACCCAACTGCAAGGCCAGCGCCTGCTGCACAGCGCCACCCGCCCCGCCGCCTGGCCCACCTGGCTGCGCCTGAGCGGCCAGCAGGTGCGGCACTGCGAACGCAGCGACTACGAGCACTTCTACCTGTCGATCCAGGCCGCCAGCGCCGGCCTGGGGCTGGCCATGGCCTCAGCCCTGATGGTGCGTGACGAACTGGACAGCGGCCAGTTGCAGGCACCGTTCGGTTTTGTGCGCGATGGCTCGGCCTACCACCTGCTTAGCCCACACACCCTTGAAGATGACGGCAAGCGCCAGCGCTTCGCCGAATGGGTCACGGGCGAATGCCAGCGTTGCCTGGCTCACTTGGGCTTGATGCAGAACGACGACCCGGCACTGCCATCGCCGCCCCAGGTTCGATAGCCGGCGGTGTCCACATGGATGCGCCCGGACGGGTAGCGCCCCAGGCCCATGCTCCAGGCCTGCCCATACTGCTGCCAGAAGCGGCACAGCGGGTTGGGGTCGGCCCAGGCCGGCAGCAGTATATCGACGGCGAACGCGCGGGTATGGGCACTGTTGGCAGCACCACCTGCGCAGGTATTCAGGCGTGGGTTGCGGTAGGCCGAGACCACTTCAAACTGGCGCAGGATACCTTGCTCATCAAGCGCCTTGATCAGCGAGAGGGTCGATCGTACCGCCGGCCAGTTGCTGGTGGGTGGCACGGCAAAGGGAGACGCCTGGCACAGCTTCCAGTCCGATGCCGAGCGCAATAACTGGTGGATAGGCACTACGCCGTATAGGCGGGCATCCACCAGCATTTCACGGAAGGGCCGGGTTTGATGGTCGCCTGCCCATTGGGCGAACATCCACAGGTCGCGTTCATCGGCGTTAACCATACTGCTTAACGCCAAACCTATTGTCAGCAACCAACTCTTGGCACCGTTCATGTCAGCTCTCCTTTCCAACGTGATCGACGCTGATGTTTCACGCCATTTCATGCGCAACTCCAGGAAATACTATTCCCCGCTATTCATCACCCATGACCCGCCATTGTCAGCCATCATTGCCCTGCAACTGTTCGCCGGATCGTGCTACCCGTTGACCCACTCAGCTACGGTGGCATAATCTCATTTACTACTCAGCCTCGTACGCGATGATTAGGTTCGTCGGCTGTTGGGGTGAAAAAACCGGCCTAGTGCCGGTTTTTTCGTTTTCAGGGAACGTAGCCCTTGCGTACCGCCTGTTTTGTAGACGGCTACAACGTGTTTTATGGCCTCGTGGCAGGCACTAAATACAAGTGGCTGGACCTACCAGCCTTACTGAAGCACATCATTCGCATCGAACAACCTGATAGCGAATTGAAAGCCATCAGCTTTTTCACCTCAGGTGTAAAACCGTCGCTTGCCAGCCGCGGAAACCTGTCCAAGGAAGCGCAGGACACCTATCTTCGGGCCTTGATCGCGAAGGGAGTAAACGTGCATTACGGAAGGCATCAACTTGAGCCGCGCAATGCGCCTCGCTTCGTGAGCAAAGAAACGCCGCCCTCCAGGCTCGATCAGGTCCCCATCTGGAAATTGGAAGAAAAGGAAACTGATGTAAACATTGCCATCAGCATGTATCGGCTCGCAGCCCGGCAAGCTCGACTTCCTGCAGCTGAGCGAATCCGGCAACTGGTCCTGGTTTCTGCCGACACCGACCTGACACCTGCCTTGAGGGCTATCAGGGAAGATTTCCCGGACCTGCGACTGGGTGTCATCCTTCCACATCGTGAGGGTATGAAGCGAACACTGCCCGGATCACTCCGAAACAACGCCCACTGGATGCGCCGAGTAGTCACCGAGGACGAGCTTGGTTCCAATCAGTTTCCCGATCGGGTGCCTACCCAGAAAAAACCGGCAGTCAAACCAGAGTATTGGTGATCGGGAGAGCCGCCCCAGTACTTGCCCCTTGAAGGTTTAATCCTCGAGCAGGGTGCAGGCCATGACCAAGGCGTCTTCGCGACCACCAGCAACCGGATAATAGTCGCGGCGGCGGCCGATTTCGTTGAAACCGTAGCGCTCGTACAAACGATAGGCCGACTGGTTGCTGGCGCGTACCTCCAGGAAGCACTCGCGGCCATTCAACTGGTAAGCCCGGGCCATCAGGTGTTCCAGCAGGCGCAGGCCCAGGCCACGGCCCTGGTTTTCAGGCTTGACGGTGATGTTGAGCAGGTGAGCCTCATCGATGATCACGTTGATCACCCCATGGCCAACCTGCTGCTGGCCGTCGAACATCAGCCAGACTTCGTACGACTTGAGCGCATCCTGAAAAATCCCGCGGGTCCAGGGGTGACTGAACGCGGCATATTCGATCTTAAGTACGGCATCCAGATCCGCCTCGGTCATCGGGCGGAAACTGATCGATTCACTCATTCAACGCTCTTCCAGCGCGCCATCAGCTGGCGCATGGCTTTCCAGACGTCCGCCTTGCGCTGCGGCTCGTCCATCAACAGTTCAAGGCCCGGCAACGCCCAGGCATCGCCCAGGCCGTCGAGCTTCAGGGTTTGGTACCAGGCGTCGGCCTCGGCATTGGCGGCAAAGCGCAGTGCCGGCAGGCCGATAAGCCACAGGCAGGTGCACGGGGCGTCCTCAAGGCGCGCCTGGACAAAGCCTTGAACAAAGTCGCGCGCGGCTTCGGGCCCTTGGTCCATGTTGCCGCGCACCAGCAGCGGCCAGCGCACCGGCTCGCCGATGATCTGCGGGGCGTCGGGCAGGCCCGCGGCGCGCAGCATGTCCTTGAGCAACAGGTAGGACGGATCGCGGCTCTGGAACGGCTGGCCGGTGGCCAGCTCGACCAGCAGCAGGCAGCTGCCGGCGCGCAGCAACTGCAACGCGAAACGCGGCGGCGGCACGGGGACCGGACGTGGCGGTGCGGGTTGCGCCTCGGCCTCGACGGGCTTTGCGGCCGGCTTGGGCGCACTGCCCGGGCGCGGGATCTCGATTTTCGGCCTTTCACCGGAACGGGCCTGGGGCGTAACAGGCGCGTCGTTTGTAGCCTGCGCCGGCCTGACCTCGAAATCGATGTCTTCGACCGGTGCCACCGGTAACAACAGCTCGGGCCGCGACGGTGCGGCGAACGGCAGTTCGGCGCGCGGCAGCCAGTGCACCACTTGCATGGCGGAAAGGAAGGCGCGGCGACGGGGTTCGGTGAGCAAGGTGCGGGGTTCCGAGGGGGTGGAGGCAATTGCGCATTCTAACGCTGTTGGCATTCGAGTGCCGCAACTGGTCGGCGGTTTTTTGTTGCCTGTACCGGCCTCTTCGCGGGCACGCCCGCTCCCACAGGTACTGCACACACCTCAGGCTTTGTGCAGTACCTGTGGGAGCGGGCGTGCCCGCGAAGAGGCCAGTGAATATCCATAAAGAAGAAAAGGTCATCCCCATTACAGACCAAGGGGTGAAAACCTCCCCCCCGGATGCAGTACAATCGCCCCCTTTTTCTTGGCAACGAGTCGAAGCCAATGATCGAACCCAAGCGCGTCCTGCGCGCCCTAGCCGAACACTGGGCCCTGATCGAGCCGCTGTGCGAGCGTTTCGACCAGGGCACCCTGAGCCTGGTCGAGTTGCGCCAGCACGTGGGCCGCCAGCAGCTCGAAAGCACCCCGCAGGACATCACCCAGCTACTCGACGTGTGGATCCGCCTGGACATCCTGGTCCCGGTCGCCAAGAGCCCGAACCGCTTCGAGCTCAACGCGCAGATCCACGACTTCCTCGCCTACCTGCGCCGCGAACACCGGCTGGGCCTGTGCCTGGAGATCGAAGCCTACCTGCGTCACCTGGAGCGCCTTGCCGGCCACATCCAGGACGCCTTCGACAACCGCGACAGCGACGACCTGGCGCGCCAACTGCGCCTGCTCGACATGCGCGTGCGCGATGTGCTTAAAAAACTCGACAATGACGAGCAGGCACTGGTGGCCGTGGCTGAACGCGCCAAGACCAGCAACCGCCAGATCCCGCTGCGCCAGCGTTACGCCGAAGTGCTGGCCACCTGGGACGAATACGTCGAGCCGATGATCCAGCTGGTGAACGCCGACGGCGCCTTCGAACAAGGCGTGCGCAAGGTCGAGACCGTGCTGCTGAAGCTGCTGGGCGAACAGGCCCGCCTGGGCCACCTGGTCGACGACGACATGCTGCTGCGTACCCACGCGCGCATCCTGGAAATGCAGACCAGCGCTCAGCTCACCCTGCGCCACGCCCGCGAACTGCTGTTGCCGCTGCGTGAAGAAGCCCGCCGTCACAACGCCGTGACCCGTGGCGCCGCACTGGCCCTGTCGGTGATCCGGCGCAAGGGCATCGATGCCGTGCCGCAAGCGGCCATGCCAATGTTCACCCGCCCGCAAAGCACCTTCCTTGGCAGCGCCAGCCAGGTCGAGGCCTATGTTTACGCCCTGGCGCGCTTCGAGCCCAAGCCGGCGCGTTTCCCCAAGGCCCACAAGCCCCAGTCCGGCGCCCTGCCCCGCGCACCGCGCACGGTCAAGGAAATGGCCGAGCGCTGCGAACAGGCCCTGCCGCTGCCCGACCTGATGGTCTGGCTGCTGGAGCAGGAACCCGAAGGCGCCACCGACGAGCTGCTGTACTGGTTCTCGCGCCTGTCGCGGGAAAAGCGCTTCAAGCGCGAACGCCTCGACCGCCGCGAGTACACCACCCAGGAACACCTGGTCAGCCTGCGCTCGTTCGCCCTGACTTCCAGCCGCGAAGACGCCACCAGCGCGCCTACCGAATCCAACGCGAGCCCAGCCCATGCATCTTGATCTTTCCGAACTGTCCCAGCTCGCGCCGATCTTCCGCGAGCTGTTCAAAGGCTTCCACGTCAGCCGCCGCGACCCCGAGCTGTACGCCCAGCTGTCGAACTTCCAGGACCAGTACCGCACCTTGTTCAAAGCCCTGGGCTTCGAGCTGGTGTGCGACACCCGCGGGTTCTACTACTTCGTGCCGGACATGACCGCCGCGCAAGTGAACAAGACCGCGCAGCGCCTGTCGCTGTTCACCTTCATCCTGGTCGAGCACCTGGCCGACCAGGGCCGCGACCCGATGGCCGTGCTCGACGGCGGCAGTATCGGCCGTGACGAGCTGCCCTCGCTGCTGGACAAGTACCGCGACCTGTTCCTGCAGGCCGAAGTGCAGACCGTGGACGAGCTGGAAGAAAAAATCCTGCGCCGCATGACCCAGCTCGGCTTTGCCCATGAAGAAGGCGGCATCTACCGCTTCCTTCCGCCGATGCACCGCTTCCTCGATGTGTGCCTGTCCGTGCAACAAGACCGCGACCTGGCTGCCACCCTGCACAGCGACCTGCCGCTGCCCACCCCGGTACTGGTCGAGGAAGAAAGCCCCGAAGAACTCAACCGCACCGACGACCCGCTCGACCTCAGCCCGTTCGACGGCGAGGAAAGCGAAGAGGACGCCCTGGCCCGGGCCATCCGCGAAGAGCAACAGGAGATTGACGCATGAGCCAGGAACGCTACGGCATTCGCCGCTTTGCATTGCTCAACACCGCCGGCTACAGCCTGGGCTTGTTCCCGCTGGAGCACCCGCTGTCGGTCTACGGTGCCAACAACCTGGGTAAATCGGCGTCGATCAACGCCTTGCAGTTCCCGATCCTGGCACGCATGTCGGACATGAGCTTCGGCAAGTACAGCCTCGAGCAGTCGCGCCGCTTCTACTTTGCCAGCGACACCTCGTACATTCTCTGCGAACTTAGCCTGCCCCACGGCCCGCACGTGATCGGCGTAGTCGGCCGCGGCCCGGGTGGCGGTTTCGGCCACCAGTTCTTCGCCTACAAGGGCGAACTGGACCTGGCCCACTACCAGAAGAACGACACCTGCCTGCGCCAGAAAGAGTTGTTCACCAACCTTGAGCGCCTGGGGATCAAGGCCTACGAGCTGAAGCCGGACGAACTGCGCCGCCTGCTGGTTGGCGGCCACACTTCGGTGCCGCTGGACCTGACCATGATCCCGCTGCGCTCCACCAGCGAGCAAAGCCTTAAAACCTTCCGCGCGCTGTTCATCAACCTGCTGCACATGCGCGAAATCACCGCCGCCAAGCTCAAGCAGCTGTTCCTCGACGCGTTCGAGCACAGCCTGCGTTCGGGCAGCGTCGACTACATTGCCGCGTGCGAGGAAGCCTTCCGCGACGTGCGCCGCATGGAGCAGGACTACAATGCCCTGGTTGCCGCCGGCCCGCTGGTCGAGGCCTTGGCCGGTGGAGTGGCCCAGCGCGACATCCTGCGCGGCAAGCTGCACCGCATTTCGCCCGTGCTCGACACCCTGCTGGGCACCTGGCAGGAATACGCCATGGCGCGCAAGGAAGAGCTGGTCATCCAGTCCGAGCACTACCGTGGCGAACAGGACCGCTTGCAGAACGACCAGCGCGGCGGCACCCAAGAGCTGATGCGCCTGGAGCGCGAAATTACCGGCATCCAGCGTTGGCTGGGTGAATTGTCGGTGCTCAAGCACCGCTTTGCCCTGGTCGATGACGTCAAGGTACTGGAGCAGCAACTGCTGGCAGCCAAGGATGCCCACGACGAACTGGCCGGTGCCCTGGCCCAGTCGCGGCAGTTCAGCGCCGAAGACCTGGACGAGCGCGTCCGCGACCTGGAAAAGCGCCTGAAGCAGGTCAAGCAGCAGCTGGACCACGCCGACAACAACAGCTATGCCCGCCTGCGCGAAGAGTTCTCGCAGCAGGATGTCGATCGCCTGATGCGCCTGTTCAACGGTGCGCTGTTCAGCTTGCCGCTGGGCGACCGCGGCATCGAGCTGGACGACAGCGACGTGTGGGTAAAATCGCTGGAAGCGGTACTCGACGGCTTCAAGGGCGAGCGCTTCGAGGCCCCGGGCCTGTCCATCGACCTCACCCACATCGACCCGCCGGCCCTACAGGCCCTGGCCGATCGCGCCGCCCTGCGCGACCAGAAAGAGCGCCTGGAAAAAGAGCTGAAGCAGCTCAAGACCCAGCAGGCCGTGACCGCCGACCGCACCGCCTCAAAGGCGCAGACCGAGACCCTGTACCAACAGGTGCTGGACGCGCAAAAGGCGCTGGAAGACTTCCGCCGCAGCGAGACCTTGAGCGCCGAAGAGCCGGAAAAACTCGAGCAGCTGTCGCAGCTGGAGGCCGCCCAGGACGAACTCAAGCGTTCCAGTGATGCCTTCACCGAGCGTGTCCAGCAGCTGTCGGCCAAGCTGCAACTGGTTGGCCGGCAAATCGGCGACCTCGAGTCCAAGCAGCGCACCCTGGAAGACGCCCTGCGCCGCCGCCAGCTGCTGCCGGCCGACCTGCCCTACGGCACGCCGTTCATGGAAGCCATCGACGACTCGATGGACAACCTGCTGCCGCTGCTCAACGACTACCAGGACAGCTGGCAGGGCCTGCAGCGGGTGGATAACCAGATCGAGGCGCTGTACGCCCAGGTGCGCCTGAAAGGCGTGGCCAAGTTCGACAGCGAAGACGACATGGAACGCCGCCTGCAACTGCTGGTGAACGCCTATGCACACCGCACCGAAGAAGCCCTGACCCTGGCCAAGGCACGCCGCGCAGCGGTCACCGACATCGCCCGTACCCTGCGCAACATTCGCAGTGACTACGACAGCCTCGAACACCAGCTGGCCCTGTTCAACCGCGAAATCAACAAGCGCCAGGTCTCCAACCTGGAAAGCTTCCGCGTCGTGCTGGCGCCGAACAAGGAAGCGCTCAAGCACATCGACCAGATCATCCACAGTGCCGGCCAGTACGAAGAAGGCGAAACCCTGTCGGTGTTCGACCTGACCCAGAGCGCCGAGCAGGACAACAAGAACGAAGAGGCCAAGGAGTACCTGGCCCGCCTGGTAGCGGCCAACCACAACCAGCTGGGCCTGAAGGACCTGTTCGAGCTGGCGTTCGAGATCACCAAGGTCAACGGCCAGCCGATCATCCACGCCGACATCGACGGCGCTGCGTCCAACGGCACCACCATGACCATCAAGGCGCTGACCAACATGTACCTGTTGCTGCACCTGATGGACCGCGACCTGGCCGGGCGCATTCGCTTGCCTTACTACCTGGATGAGGCGGCGGACATCGACGAACGCAACCAGGCCGCACTGCTGGAGACCAGCTTGCAGCTGGGCTTCGTACCGATTCTGGCGAGCGTGAAGCCACAGGTCTCGGCGCACGTGGCGATCGACCTGGAAGGGGGTAGCGGGCCGAATGGCATCTACATCGATGAGGCGGACTGGAAGTTCATCAGCCGGCTGGATGTGGTGAAGGCGGTTGTGCGTGAGGATCAGACCGAAGAGTTGGCCTGAGGAATCTGGGGCCGCTCTGCGGCCCTTTCGCGACACAAGGCCGCTCCTACAGGGATCCGCGTTCCCCTGTAGGAGCGGCCTTGTGTCGCGATGGAGGCCAAAGGCCTCCCCCGCGATCTACCAGGCTATCAGTGAGCCCAAGGCAGGATCGGTATAGCGGTCACCGCATTCTGCGGGCTACCTTCGACAATGCGGTCGCTGTACACCAGGTACACCAGCGTATTGCGCTTCTTGTCCAGGAAGCGCACCACCTGCATGGTCTTGAAAACCAGCGAGGTGCGTTCCTTGAACACCTCCTCGCCGTCTTTCAACTCACCCTTGAAGTTGATCGGCCCAACCTGACGGCAAGCAATCGACGCCTCCGCACGGTCCTCGGCCAGCCCCAACCCACCCTTCACTCCGCCAGTCTTGGCCCGCGACAGGTAGCAGGTCACGCCCTCGACCTTGGGGTCGTCAAACGCTTCGACGACAATGCGGTCGTTCGGCCCGAGGAACTTGAACACAGTGGACACCTGGCCAATTTCCTCGGCCCCGGCCAGCATTGGCAGCGCCAGCGCCGCCACGGCAATCACCCGCTTGAACACGCTCATACCAGCACCAGATTGTCGCGGTGTACCAGCTCAGGCTCAGCGCTGTAGCCAAGGATCGACTCGATAGCGTCGGACGATTGACCAATGATCTTCTGCGCCTCCAGGGCGCTGTAGTTGGCCAGGCCACGGGCCACTTCAACACCATCCGGGCCGACGCACACCACCATCTCGCCGCGACGGAAGCTGCCCTGCACAGTCTTGACGCCAACCGGCAGCAAACTCTTGTTGGCTTGGCGCAGCGCCTGCACGGCACCGGCATCCAGCACCAATGTGCCACGGGTCTGCAGGTGGCCGGCAAGCCACTGTTTGCGCGCAGCGAGCATGCCGCGCTCGGGCGACAGCAAGGTCCCCAGGCGCTCACCCGCCTTGAGGCGGTCCAGCACGCGCTCGATGCGGCCACCAATGATGATGGTGTGAGCACCGGAGCGGGCAGCCAGGCGCGCAGCGCGCAGCTTGGTCTGCATGCCACCACGGCCCAAGGCACCACCGGTGCCACCGGCCACGGCGTCCAGCGACGGGTCGTCGGCACGGGCTTCGTAGATCAGCTGCGCTTCGGGGTTGTTGCGTGGGTCGGCGTCGAACATGCCATCGCGGTCGGTGAGGATCACCAGCAGGTCGGCCTCGACCAGGTTGGCCACCAGTGCCGCCAGGGTGTCGTTGTCGCCAAAGCGGATCTCGTCGGTGACCACGGTGTCGTTCTCGTTGATCACCGGTACCACACCCAGGTCGACCAGCGTACGCAGGGTGCTGCGGGCGTTCAGGTAACGCTTGCGGTCGGACAGGTCGTCATGGGTCAGCAGGATCTGCGCGGTGTGCTTGCCGTGCTCGCCGAAGCTCGACTCCCAGGCCTGCACCAGGCGCATCTGGCCGAGCGAGGCAGCCGCCTGCAGCTCGTTCATCGCGCTCGGTCGCGTGGTCCAGCCCAGCTGGCTCATGCCGGCAGCCACGGCCCCGGAAGAGACCAGTACCAACTCCACGCCTGCCTCACGCAGCGCGACCATCTGCTCGACCCAAACGGCCATGGCACCGCGGTCGAGGCCCTTGCCATCGGCGGTCAGCAGAGCACTGCCAATCTTCACGACCCAGCGCTTGGCGCCCGTCACCTTGCTTCGCATCTTCTTCCAACCTATGTCGAATCTGTAGATACCGTGGATACAAAAACGCCGCTCCAGAGAGCGGCGTTTAGTGTACTGCAACCGGTCAGTCGCGCACGTAAATGATTTCCGGGCCGTCTTCGTCGTCCTCGAAATCGTCGTCCCAACCGTCATCGTCGCCGATGTCGTGCACGCTCTTGACGCCGGTACGGCGCAGAGTGCGCGCGTCGTCCAGGGCCTGCAGCTGGGCACGGGCTTCGTCTTCGATGCGCTGGTCGAGGTCAGCCAGCTCTTCGGCGTAGGCCGGGTCGTTGGCCAGGCGATCGGCGCGGTCTTCAAGGTAGCGCATCAGGTCATGGCTGAGCTTTTCGGTGCCCTGCTTGGAAATGGCCGAAATCACGTAGACCGGGCCTTCCCACTGCAAGCGCTCGACCACTTCCTGGACGCGCTCGTCGCGCTCGTCTTCCATGACCATGTCGGCCTTGTTCAGCACCAGCCAGCGCTCACGCTCGGCCAGCGACGGGCTGAAGCGGGTCAGCTCGTTTACGATCACTTCGGCGGCATCGGCCGGGCTGCTTTCGTCCAGCGGCGCCATGTCGACCAGGTGCAGCAGCACGCGGGTACGTGCCAGGTGCTTGAGGAAACGGATGCCCAGGCCGGCACCGTCGGACGCGCCTTCGATCAGGCCGGGGATGTCGGCGATGACAAAGCTCTTCCAGCGGTCGACGCTGACCACACCCAGGTTCGGCACCAGGGTGGTGAACGGGTAGTCGGCTACTTTGGGCTTGGCTGCGGAAACCGAGCGGATGAAGGTGCTCTTGCCGGCGTTCGGCAGGCCCAGCAGGCCCACGTCGGCCAGCACTTTCATTTCCATCTTCAGGTCGCGCTGGTCACCTGGCTTACCCGGGGTGGTCTGGCGCGGCGCACGGTTGGTGCTGGACTTGAAGCGGGTGTTGCCCAGGCCGTGCCAGCCGCCTTGGGCGACCATCAGCTTCTGGCCCGGGGTCACCAGGTCACCGATCACTTCCTGGGTGGAAGCATCGATCACGGTAGTGCCGACCGGTACGCGCAGGAACAGGTCGTCGCCTTTCTTGCCGGTGCAGTCGGTGCTGCCGCCGTTGGCGCCACGCTGGGCTTCGTGGTGACGGGTGTAGCGGTAGTCGACCAGGGTGTTCAGGTTTTCGTCGGCAACCATGTACACCGAGCCACCATCACCGCCGTCACCGCCGTTAGGGCCGCCGTTCTCGATGAACTTCTCGCGACGGAAGCTCATGCAACCGTTGCCGCCGTCACCGGCCTTGACCCGAATCGATACTTCGTCAACAAACTTCATTAAAACCGCCTCTCGTCGGCAGACGAGCTGAATGACTCAAAAACATGAGGCTCTTGCAAAAATGAGCGCGGCGGCCCCGTACGACCGTAGAAACCAACGCCGGCAACCCAGACAAACAGCTTTGCAAGAGGCTCACCACAAACGAAAAAGCCCCGTCGCATGACGGGGCTTCTGGAGCGACGTCGCGATTAAGCGGCGACGATGCTCACGTAACGGCGCATGAACTCGCCTTTTTTCTCGAACTTGATCACGCCTTCGATCTTGGCGAACAAGGTGTGGTCCTTGCCCATGCCAACGCCGTAGCCAGCGTGGAATTCAGTGCCGCGCTGACGGACGATGATGTTGCCTGGCTTGATAACCTGGCCGCCATACATCTTCACGCCAAGGCGTTTAGATTCTGAGTCGCGACCGTTACGAGTACTACCACCAGCCTTCTTGTGAGCCATGGTTCAATTCTCCAAATAAATTCAGGGGATCTAGGGGATTAAGCCTGGATGCCGGTGATTTTGATCTCGGTGAACCACTGGCGGTGGCCCATACGCTTCATGTGGTGCTTACGACGACGGAACTTGATGATGCGAACCTTGTCGTGACGGCCTTGCGAAACGACTTCGGCCACTACTTTAGCGCCAGCAACAACTGGAGCGCCGATGGTGACTTCTTCACCGTTGGCGACCAGCAGAACGCGATCGAAGGTCACGGATTCGCCAGTGGCGACTTCCAGTTTTTCGATCTTGAGGAATTCACCTTCAGCGACTTTGTACTGCTTGCCGCCGGTAACGATTACTGCGTAAGACATGGTATTTCTCCGATAATCCTGCTCACCCAGCGCTTTATATGATGAGTATTGGCTGGCATGGCTGCACAGGGCTGGAACGGCCCGGTGCAATTGCGTAAGGCAGGTGCTGCCCAGGAAGTTAGGGTGCGCGATTGTACGCAACACGGGTTTTGCTTGCAAGTGCCGCCCCCGGCCAGCCGGCACCGCGCCTTGACACACCGGGACCTGCGACCTAGCATGCCGCGCAACCTCACTGGAGCAGCCGATGCAACCCCAAACCTTCTACCGCGCGGTGGCTGATGATTTCAGCGCCGTCGACGAGATCATCAAGAAGCAGCTGACCTCGCGCGTGCCGCTGGTATCGAAGATCGGCGACTATATCACGTCCGCCGGTGGCAAGCGCCTGCGCCCACTGCTGGTGCTGCTGTGCGGCAAGGCCCTGGGCCGCGATGGCGACGACCTGCGCCTGCTGGCTGCCACCATCGAGTTCCTGCACACCGCCACCCTGCTGCACGACGACGTGGTCGACATGTCCGGCATGCGCCGTGGCCGCTCCACTGCCAATGCCCTGTGGGGCAACGCACCGAGCGTACTGGTGGGCGACTTCCTTTATTCGCGCTCGTTCGAAATGATGGTCGAACTGGGCTCGATGCCGGTCATGCAGATCCTGTCCAAGGCCACCCGTGTGATTGCCGAAGGTGAAGTGCTGCAGCTGTCGCGGGTACGCGACGCCAGCACCACCGAGGAAGTCTACATGGAAGTCATCCGCGGCAAGACCGCGATGCTGTTCGAAGCCTCGACCCACAGCGCCGCGGCGCTGGCCGAAGCCACTGACGAGCAGCGCGAAGCCCTGCGCACCTTCGGTGACCACCTGGGCGTGGCCTTCCAGCTGGTCGACGACCTGCTGGACTACAAGGGCGATTCGCAAACCCTGGGCAAGAACGTCGGTGACGACCTGGCCGAAGGCAAGCCTACCCTGCCGCTGATCTACACCATGCGCGAAGGCACTGCCGAGCAGGCTGCGCTGGTACGCCAGGCGATCCAGAAGGGTGGCCTGGAGGACCTGGAGCAGATTCGCGTGGCGGTCGAGGAATCGGGCGCACTGAAGTACACCGCAGAGCTTGCGCGTGACTACGTGAAGCGTGCCATTGCCTGCCTGGAAGTGCTGCCAGCCAGCGAGTACCGGGATGCGCTGGTAGAGCTTAGCGAGTTTGCTGTAGCCCGTACTCACTGATAGACCGAGTCGCCTTCTTCGCGGGCTTGCCCGCTCCCACAGGTTGATACTGTCCCTGTGGGAGCGGGCAAGCCCGCGAATGCTTTTGTCCGGACATAATCCCTTCTGCAGAAATACCTTTTACAATGCAGGCCTTTAACCGCCCGTCTGTTTGTTTGAGGAACCCAAGTGAGCACTCTGCCACCCTGCCCGAAATGCAACTCCGAATACACCTATGAGGATGGCACCCAGCTGATCTGCCCTGAATGCGCCCACGAGTGGTCGGCCAGCGGCGACGCCGAGGCGGCCAGTGACGACGTGGTGAAAAAGGATTCGGTCGGTAACATCCTGCAGGACGGCGACACCGTCACCGTGATCAAGGACCTCAAAGTCAAAGGTTCTTCCCTGGTGGTCAAGGTTGGCACCAAGGTCAAGAACATCCGCCTGTGCGACGGAGACCACGACATCGACTGCAAAATCGATGGCATCGGCGCCATGAAGCTGAAGTCCGAGTTCGTGCGCAAAGTCTGATTACACAAAAATCTGCCAATTGGCGCTTGCTATTCTGATAATAAGAATTATTCTCATTGGAACTGCTATCCAAGGAGAATAGCCATGACTTATCTGATCGACGCCTGGCTGGACCGCCCTCACCCCTACCTGCGCATTCTTCATCGCGAAACGGGCGAAGTGTGCGCTGTGCTTGAAGAAGAAGCACTCGACGAACTGCGTGACCAGGGCGACCTGGACATGAGCGGGCTGAATTCGAGTGAACCGGGGGTGCTGAAGGAGCTGGTGCGGAACCTGTTTCTGTTTTGCTATGCGCGGGCGTTGCGCCCGGCCGGGACAGACTGGAACTGATCGACCTGGCGAGGGCTTCGCCCTCGATCGCGACACAAGGCCGCTCCTACAGGGGAATGCATATCCCTTGTAGGAGCGGCCTTGTGTCGCGAATGGGCCGCAACGCGGCCCCACCGGTATTACAGAACGTCGAGCAGCTCGACGTCGAACACCAGTACGCTGTGCGGCGGGATGCTGCCAACGCCTTGGGCGCCGTAAGCCAGCTCGCTCGGCACGTACAGGCGCCATTTGCTGCCAGCGTTCATCAGCTGCAGGGCTTCGGTCCAGCCAGCGATCACGCCACCCACCGGGAATTCAGCCGGCTGGCCACGATCGTAGGAGCTGTCGAACACAGTACCGTCGATCAGTGTGCCATGGTAGTGCGTGCGCACGTTGTCTTCGCGGGTCGGCTTGGCGCCTTCACCTGCGGTCAGCACTTCGAACTGCAGGCCCGAAGCCAGGGTGGTGATGCCTTCGCGCTTGGCGTTCTCGACCAGGAATTCCTTGCCAGCGGCAGCAGCGGCTTCGGCCTTGGCAGCAGCTTCGGCTTGCATGATGTCGCGGATCACTTTGAAGCTGGCCGACAGGTCGGCTTCGCTGACGCGGCTGTCGGCGCCATTGAAGGCGTCGGTCAGGCCGGCCAGGATGGCTTCCAGGCTGACGCCTGGTGGCGGGTTGTCGCGCAGCTGGCCGCCCAGCTGACGGCCGATGCCGTAGCTTACGCGGGTTTCGTCGGTGGACAGGTTGAGTTCGGACATTGTCGTGCTCCACTGCAGGGCGCAGTGCAGCCGCGCCCTTGATGAAAAGGGCGAGCAGCCTAGCACACTGGGGCGCGGCGAGCAGCTACCAGGCCGAACGCTGGGAAATCGGCACCTTCAGGTCTTCTTCCGGGTGTGTGCCCATGCCACACATTTCGTCCTGCACCGACCAGTGCACCAGGTTCATCGAAACCATGGGGATGGTTTGCAGCAACTTGCGCGCATCTTCTACCGAACGTACACGCAAGCGTTCACCACGGGTGTCTGCCAGCGGGTGGGCATGCCCTTTTAGCCGGGCCTCGATAAGATAATCGCCGCCTTCGATGGCGATCAGGTTCACTTCGTCGACGTGGCCGGCCCTGGCCTCAATATTCAGCTGATGCAGGTTCATGAGAGCACCTCGCGATGGGAACCACGCATGAGAGCTCATTTTTTGTACAGGCGGGCAGAAAGCACAAGCCAGAAACAACACCGCCCGTCCGTTTCACAACGGACGGGCGGTGTTGGCAGCAACCGGACTCAGTGCTTGGTCAGCTTGTCCAGATAACCCATGCAGAACGCTGAAACCACGAAGGTCATGTGGATGATCACGTACCACATCAGGTAGTCGGTGGAGATGTTCTGTGCATCCATGAACACCCGCAGCAGGTGGATGGAGGAAATTGCCACGATCGACGCGGCCACCTTCATCTTCAGCGACGAAGAGTCCATTTTGCCCAGCCAGTTGAGCTTTTCCTTGCTGTCGTCGATATCCAGTTGCGAGACGAAATTCTCGTAGCCGGAAATCATCACCATCACCAGCAGGCCGCCCACCAGCGACATGTCGATCAGCGACAGGATCACCAGGATCAGGTCGGCTTCGCTCAAGGCGAAGACGTTGGGCAGGACGTGAACCACTTCCTGGAAGAATTTGAGCGCCAGGGCCAGCAGGCCGAGGGACAGGCCGAAGTAGATGGGTGCGAGCAGCCAGCGCGAGGCATACATCGCATTTTCAAGAATACGTTCCATGGAGGGTTTGGGACTCGTCAGGTGACTGGAAAAACGACCGCGAGTATAGCCAGCCACCTGTTACAGCAAAAGCCCGTTGAATGGGGGCTGCTTTGCAGCCCATTCGCAGCACAAGGCTGCTCCTACACAAGAGACCGCGATCCCCTGTAGGAGCGGCCTTGTGTCGCGATCGGGCCGCAAAGCGGCCCCGGCATTCGTTCAGGTCTCCGGATGAAACTGGTAATCCCCCAGGTTCCGACACCGCTCGCCATTGATCTTGCGCAGCTGCGCCTGCAAATGCAGGCACCAGATCTGCGGGTCTTCGGCCACCTGGTAGCCGTGCAACGTCAGGCTGTCGACAATGGCATTGAGCACCGACTCGGCCACCATCGGCCCATGAAACGGCCCTTGGGCCTTGATTGCGGAAGGTTGTTCACCGGCCATGCCGGCGGCAAACAGCAGCGTCCACATGCCGTTATCCCCGGCCAGTGGGCGGATGCTGCATTCGATGCGGGTCACCAGGCCCAGGCACTGGCGTGTGAGGCTGAGGTTGCGCATGGCCGCGTCCCCTCCAATAAGCCTTGTTCAGCCTGAACCCAGGCTGTTTCCATCCTGAACGCTGATGCAGTCCTTAAGTTCCATCATAGAAGAACCGTGTAAAAAGATGGAAAACCGGCGCTGAACGGTAGCACATAGCCGCTAGCGCCGGTTTATTGACTCAGGCCGGTTTGGCCTGGGCAATCACCTCTTCCAGGCGCTCCTTTTCAGCCTTCTCGATGTCTTCCTCGCTGATCATCTCGGCAATTTCGCGCAGGCGTTCCACCACCCGGGCATTGACGCTTCCCTCGGTAAACAGGCCTTGGTCATCAAGCACACCGGCCTCCTCGCCCACCAGCAGGCTCAGTGCCTCATCAGCCTGGCTGACCGCGTAGACGTGGAACATGCCGTTCTCCACCGCCTGCAGCACGCGCTCGTCGAGCATCAGGGTGGCGACGTTGGCACGCGGTATGATCACCCCCTGCTCGCCGGTCAGGCCACGCGCCTCGCACAGGCGGAAGAAGCCCTCGATCTTCTCGTTCACCCCACCCACTGCCTGCACTTCACCAAACTGGTTGATCGAGCCGGTGATGGCGAAGCACTGCTTGAGCGGCGTGCGCGACAAGGCCGAGATCAGCGTACAGGCTTCGCCCAGCGAGGCGCTGTCACCGTCCACATAGCCGTAGGATTGTTCCAGGGCGATGCTCGCAGAAATCGCCAGCGGGAATTCCTGGGCATAGCGGCTGCCCAGGTAACCGGTAAGGATCATCACGCCCTTGGAGTGGATCGGCTGGCCAAGGTTGACCTCGCGCTCGATGTCGACGATGCCACTGCCGCCTGGGTACACGGTGGCAGAGATACGCGCAGGCATACCGAACGCCGAGTCCCCTACTTCCAGGACGGTCAGGCCGTTGCACTTGCCAATGGCCGCACCTTCGGTGTCGATCAGGATGATGCCGGCGAGCATATCGTCGAGCACACGCTGGGACACACGCCCGGTGCGGGTGGCCTTGGCCTTCAGCGCACGCTCGATGTGCCCGGCGTCGGTCATTTCGTCACTGGCCAGCTGGCGGATGAAATCGGCTTCGCTGACCAGCTGGAACAGGTCGCCGATACGCGCCGACAGGCGCGACTGGTTCTCTGCCAGGCGGGCGCTGTAAGTGGCCAGGCGCGCCACCGCATCGCTGGTCAGCGGCGCCATGCCCTCTTCGTTGGTGCGGGTGCGCAACAGCTGGGCAAACTGCTCCAGGTTCTCGTCGACCATGGGCATGTCTTCGTCGAAGTCCACCAGCACCCGGAACATCTCCTGGAAGTCCGAGTCGTGGTCCTGAAGTGCGTAGTACAGCTGGCGCGAGCCAATAATCACCAGCTTGACGTTGAGCGGAATCATCTGCGGTTGCAGGCTCACGGTGGCGACTCGGCCCAGCTCACCGATCGCTGACTCCATCTTCAGCTTGCGCGACTGCAAGGAACGCTTGAGCGCATCCCACACGAACGGCTCGCCCAGCATCTTCTCGGCTTCAAGAATCAGGAAGCCGCCGTTGGCACGGTGCAACGCGCCCGGGCGCAGTTGGCGGTACGAGGTGTACAGCGCGCCCTGGTCGGTGCTGTATTCGATACGGCCGAACAGGTTGTCGTACGTCGGGTGCGGCTCGAACACGACCGGCGCGCCACCGGCGGCATGGTGGCCGACCACCAGGCTTGGGGCGTACTGCTCTTCAAGCAGCTTGCGCGCAACGGCGTCGGTCTTGCTGTCGTCAACCAGTTGCTCGACCACGGTGCGTAGCAGGTTCAACTGCACCGACTGCAGGTAGGCGCACACCGCGGCATTCTCGGCGTACTTTTCCGACAGCGGGGCCAGCAACGGCTGCAAGGCCAGGGTAATGGTCTCTTCGTTGAGCTGGCGCAGCTGGTTGTTCGACTCGCGCTTCCACTGCGGCAGGCTGGCCAGTTCTTCGTTCAGCTGCTCCTCAAGCAGGGCAATGTCCTCGTGGAACTGCTCGCGCACTTCTTCCGGCAACTGGGCGAACTCGGCTTCGTCCAGTGCCTTGCCGTCAGCCATCGGCGTGAAGGCGACGTTACTGGCATCGCGGTACAACGCCACGTCCTTTTCCAGCGAGGCCCGCTCGATGACATCCAGGGCACGGTCATAACGCTGGTTGAAGGCACGGTCGATAGCGCCTTTCTTCTGCTGGTACGACGGGTGTTCGAACACGGCCGGGAAGGTCGACAACAGGTTGTCGATCAGCCCGCTCATGTCGGCGATGAATGCCCCTGCGCTGCCCGATGGCAACTCCAGGGCCCGGGGCTCGCGGGTGTCGTCGAAGTGGTTGACGTACACCCAGTCGGCCGGGGTTTGCTGGCGCTTGCCCTCGGCCTTGAGGTAGCGCTTGACGAACGAGAAGCGCCCGGTGCCGGGCTCGCCCATCACGTATACGTTGTAACCGGGGCGCGGCATGGCCACGCCGAACTGCAGGGCTTCGACAGCACGCTCTTGGCCCAGGACTCCGCGAAACGGCTCCAGATCGTCGGTATTGGTAAAGGCAAACTGCTCGGGGGAGAAACGCCGGGTCAGGGCTTCAGGCGCAAGACGCAGGCGCGCAGCGACAGGATCGGGCATTGGGTTTCCTTACTTCGACGGGGCAGATACGCAGCATTCTGGCGCTGCCCAAGCGCGCCTTGCAAGGCTCTGCGGGACTTTATATCGCGCCGGTCGCAGCTGGCGCAGGTCACGTAACAGCAAATTTTTCGCAATCAACAACGCAACCTTTAGATCGTGCCTAAACTCCAAGCTGCGCGGGTGGGTGAAATGCTTTCCCGACCTGGCAACCGAGTTGCCAGAAACCCTGACCCTTGGTTAAGACAAAGAGAACAAATGCTATGAAACGGATTCTTCTGGGTACTCTGTTCACCGTGGTCTCGCTGAACGCCATGGCCGAAGCGCCAGGCGGCCCGAACTGCGGCTGGGGCAACATGCTGTTCGAAGGCCAGCGCGGCACGCCGGCGCACTTCCTGGCTTCCACCACCAACGGCACCTCCGGTAACGCCACCTTCGGCATGACCTCCGGCACCAACGGCTGCTCCACCAAGGCTTCGCTGACCTACGGCGGCAAGTCGTGGTTCGCCATGAACGGCATGATGAACGAGCTTTCCGAAGACATGGCCATGGGCCAGGGCGAAGCACTGACCACCTATGCCGTGGTCCTCGGTGTGGCCCCGGAAGACCGTACCTACTTCCAGTCGGTCGCCCACCAGCACTTCAACCAGATCTTCACCAGCGCCGACGTCACTGCTGAAACAGTCCACAGCAACACCCTGGCCGTCCTGAAGAACGACCCACGCCTGGCCAAATACGCTACCGAGGCCTAAGCACTGCTGCTCCCGCCCCACCCTGGGGCGGGTTTCGCCTTTTTCGGCATCGTCAAGAAGTAGTTGCCCGATATGCTCAAACGCCTCGCTTTCCTGGCGCTGTGTGCCTGCGCCCCTGTTCATGCCGCGCCCGTGCTGGACCAAGGCCGTCTCCAGCAACTGGCCAACACCCCTTACTGGATTGCCCTGGGCCATTACGAAACTGCCAAGCTAGGCGGCTGGCGCAGTTATGTGGACGATGATGCGTTCTTCCTGGCCAAGGACGGTGCGCACCACCCCGACCAGGAACTGCAAGCCACGGTCGAAGCGCTGTATGCCCCCGCCAGCCTCGGCGACAAGCATGCCCAGTGTGTATTCCCTGCACGCACCCGCTGGCTACGTGAACAGCTCGGCCTGCAAGGCCTGCCACAACCGGACTGCGAGGAGTTCAAGACCTGGTACCAGTCGATCGACCCGCACAGCGCCGCGTTGATCTTCCCGGCGGCCTACCTGAACAGCCCATCCTCGATGTTCGGCCACACCCTGCTGCGCATCGACCAGTCCAGCACCCGCAGCGACGACACCACGCTGCTGAGCTATGCAATCAACTTCGGTGCCTACATCGAAGGCAGCGACAACAGCATCCTGTACGCCTGGAAGGGCCTGATGGGTGGTTACCCGGGGCTTTTCGCGCTGATGCCCTACCAGGAAAAACTCTCCGAATACCGCAGCCTGGAAAACCGCGACCTGTGGGAGTACCAGCTGGACCTCACACCCGAAGAGACCGGGCGCATGGTCGAGCATGTGTGGGAGCTGAAACAGGTCCAGTTCGACTACTTCTTCTTCGACGAAAACTGCTCGTACCGCCTGCTGGAGCTACTGCAAGTTGCCCGGCCGAGCCTGGACCTGACCTCGCAGTTCCCGTTGACCGCCATCCCAACCGACACCGTGAAGGCCGTGAAGCAGTCCGGCCTGGTCGCCAGCGAGACATACCGCCCTTCTCGCGAGCGTGAATTGCTGGCCCGCGCCGAGCCCCTGGACCACGGCGAAAAGCATCAGGTGCTGGCCGTGAGTGCCGACACCGCTCAATTGCAGAGCCCCGAATTCAAGGCCCTGCCCCGTGAACGGCAAGCACTCGTGCAGGACGCCGCGTACCGCCTGGAGCGTTACCGCGCCAATGGCCAGGAGCGCGACCCCGGGCAGGCGAAGCGCAGCTTCGAGCTGCTGCGGGCGATCAACAGCAACCCGCCACCCCCTTTGCAGATCGAACGCCCCGGCCTGCCCGAGGATGGCCATGACTCACGCACCTGGCAGTTGGGCGTGGGCACCCGTGAAGACCGTGCCTACGCCGAATATGGCCTGCGCATGGCCTACCACGACCTCAACGACAACGCCTATGGCTTCCCACTGGGTGCGCAGATCGAGATCCTGCAACTGAAGGTGCGCCAATACGAGGGCAATGACTGGCAGGTGCAACGCCTGGACCTGGCCACCATCCGCTCGCTGACACCCCGTAACGAGCTGCTCAAACCCTGGTCGTGGCAAGTGGCAGGCGGCCTGGAGCGTGTACCTGGCAAGCACGACGACGAGGTGCTGGTCAGCCATGTGAATGGTGGCGCCGGTGGCACCTGGCAGTTGGCCGATGGTTTGCTGGGCTTTGCCCTGGGAACGGTGCGGATCGAGCACCATAACGACTTCGCCGAATTCATTGCCCCGGCCGCTGGGTTCAATGGCGGGCTGCTGTGGCGCAACGGGCTGGGCAACATGACGTTGGAGGCCAAGGGTGATTACTTCACCAATGGCGAGGTACGGCGCAGTGTGAGCCTTAACCAGCAGTGGGAGATCAGCCAGAACCTGGGGTTGCGCTTGAGTGCTTCGCGCGAGTTCAGCCACCTGGCTACGGCGCAAAACGAGGTGATGCTGGAGCTCAAGTGGTATCACTACTAATCAGGCTCACGCCTTCTTTGTAGGAGCGGCCTTGTGTCGCGATCGGGGTGCGAAGCGCCCCCAAAATTCCGCATTCACGCAGAAATCGCCGGGGCCGCTTTCGCGGCCCTATCGCGACACAAGGTCGCTCCTACACCGACCGCGCCGTGGCACAGCAAATGTGACCCAACCGACTCTTTGACACTGTTTTGACGCCTCCCCGACAAATCGCCATCTAGACTTGCCAGCATAAACTGGAGGGCTGGGTGGTTATGTCGCGGTACTGGTTCGGCGTGTGCATGGCGTTATTGCTGTCAGGTTGCGAAACCACCCATGAACAGATGGTCAACCGTGGTTATCCGCCAGCTTATGCCGATGGCTTCCAGGACGGTTGCAGCAGCGGCCGTCAGGCGGCCGGGCTGATGGTGGGCAACTTCCGCAAGGACGTGCCGCGCTACCTCCACGAGCGACAATACGAGACCGGCTGGGACGACGGCTTTCGCCAGTGCCACGCCATGCAGAACAGTGAAGAACAGCGCCAGTACCACGAGCGGTTCTGGGACCAGCGCGACCGCGAGTGGGAGCAGGAAAAGGACCGTGGCGCCGCCAAGGCTTATCGCCACAACTGAGTCGCAAACGGACATCCCTTGAAACCGGCGGCCTGCCATGATGGTCTCCTGCACAAGGAGGCCCTGCATGAGCCGAGCATTCGTCAACGAGGACCAGGCCGCCGCCCAGGCCGACCAGCCGGTAGAGCGACGCGTCAGCGAACAACCCAACTACGTCACCGCCAACGGCCTGCGCCAGTTGCAGGCACGCGTGGCCGAACTGAATGCCTTGCGCAGCGAACTACAGGCGCAGGGCGAGCGTGGCGACAAGCAACGGCTGGCCGATACCGAGCGGGACCTGCGTTACTTCAGCGCCCGGGTGCAGAGTGCCCAGGTGGTGCCGGCAGCCAGCTCCCGCAGCAAAGTGCAGATTGGTAGCCGGGTGCGGTTTGTCGACGCGCAGGATCAGGAGCAGGTGGTGCAGCTGGTGGGTGAGGATGAAGCGGATGCTGGGCGGGGGCTGATCAACTGGGGGTCGCCGTTGGGGCGGGCCTTGCTGGGCGCGGGGCTTGGGGATGAAGTGGTCTGGCGCCGGCCGGTAGGGGATCAGGTGATCGAAGTGGTCGAGATCGAGGGAGAGGGTTGAGGGCAGACCGCGAGCAGTCAGGCTGTCGCGGTCGCTGTAGGAGCGGCCTTGTGTCGCGATAGGGCCGCAAAGCGGCCCCGGCGATCCCTGATCAGACCACGCCTTGAGCCAGCATCGCATCAGCCACTTTCACAAAGCCTGCGATGTTCGCACCTTTGACGTAGTTGACCTTGCCATCCGCCTCTTCACCGTAGTGCACGCACGCATGGTGAATCGACTGCATGATGTTGTGCAGCTTGCTGTCCACTTCACCGGCAGTCCACAGCAGGCGCATGGCGTTCTGCGACATTTCCAGGCCCGACACAGCCACGCCACCAGCGTTGGAGGCCTTGCCCGGTGCGTACAGGATGCCGGCGTCCAGGAAGATATCCACAGCCTCCAGGGTGGTCGGCATGTTGGCACCTTCGGCTACGCAGATGCAGCCGTTGCGCAGCAGGGTGCGGGCGTCTTCGGCGCCCAGTTCGTTCTGCGTGGCGCACGGCAGGGCGATGTCGCACGGCAGGCTCCACGGGGTCTGGCCCTTGCGGAACTCCAGGCCAAACTGCCCGGCCAGCTCGCTGATACGGCCACGCTTGACGTTTTTCAGCTCCATGACCGCATCCCACTGGGCGTCGGTCAGGCCGGCTTCGGCGTACAAGGTGCCTTCGGAGTCGGACAGCGAGATCACCTTGCCACCCAGGTCCATGACCTTGCGCGCCGCATACTGGGCCACGTTGCCCGAACCGGAAATCGCCACGCGGCAGCCATCGATACGCTTGTCCTGGCGCTTGAGCATTTCTTCGGCGAAGTACACGCAGCCGTAGCCGGTAGCTTCCGGGCGGATCAGGCTGCCGCCGTAGGTCATGCCCTTGCCGGTCAGCACCGACGTGAACTGGTTGGCCAGGCGCTTGTACTGGCCGAACATGAAGCCGATTTCGCGGGCACCCACACCGATATCACCGGCCGGTACGTCGCAGTCGGCGCCAATGTGGCGGTACAACTCGCTCATGAACGCCTGGCAGAAGCGCATCACTTCGGCGTCGCTCTTGCCTTTCGGGTCGAAGTCCGAGCCGCCCTTGCCGCCGCCCATGGGCAGCGAGGTCAGGGAGTTCTTGAACACCTGCTCGAAGGCCAGGAACTTCAGCACGCTGAGGTTCACCGACGGGTGGAAGCGCAGGCCGCCCTTGTACGGGCCGATGGCGCTGCTCATCTGGATGCGGTAGCCGCGGTTGACCTGCACCTTGCCCTGGTCATCGACCCAGGAAACGCGGAACAGCACCGCACGCTCAGGCTCGACCATGCGCTCGAGGATGCCCGATTGCAGGTAGTGAGGGTTGGCCTCAAGGAATGGCCACAGGGTGCGCAGCACCTCTTCCACCGCCTGGTGGAATTCAGGTTGGCCTGGGTCACGCTGTTGCAGGCGCGCAAGGAAATTGTCGACAGATTCGATCATGGTAGACATCTCACCGAAGGTTTTGGACTTATTGGTTTTTTCGGGAATGTACCAAGAAGCAATCGCACTGGAATAGGGCGTAATGTCGTTTTTTTGAAATTATTTGGTGCGTTTTATATAAATGTATACAAAGCAAGCAGCTGAAAAGCTGTTTTTACAGGTGAAGCAGGCACAAAAATGGGGCCACTAAGGGCCCCATTCTTGTGCATCAGAATACCGGCTTACTGGGCCAGTTTCTTGTGCCGGACACGGTGCGGCTGGGCAGCAGCATCGCCCAGGCGCTTCTTGCGGTCGGCTTCGTACTCGGTGTAGTTGCCTTCGAAGAACACCACGTTCGAGTCATCCTCGTACGCCAGGATGTGGGTAGCCACACGGTCCAGGAACCAACGGTCGTGGGAAATCACGATCGCGGCGCCAGGGAAGTCCAGCAGGGCTTCTTCCAGCGAACGCAAGGTTTCAACGTCGAGGTCGTTGGACGGTTCGTCGAGCAGCAGGACGTTGCCGCCCTCCTTCAGGGTCAGGGCCAGGTGCAGGCGGCCACGCTCACCACCGGAAAGGTCCTTGACGAACTTCTGCTGGTCGCCACCCTTGAAGTTGAAGCGGCCAACGTAGGTACGCGACGGGATCTCGTAGTTGCCGATGCGGATCTGGTCGGAACCGTCGGAAATCTGCTGGAACACGGTCTTGGCGCCGTCCAGGTCTTCGCGGCTCTGGTCCACGCAGGCCAGTTGCACGGTTTCACCGATCTCGATGCTGCCCGAGTCCGGCTGCTCCTTGCCCATCAGCATGCGGAACAGGGTCGACTTACCGGCACCGTTACCACCGATTACGCCGACGATGGCGCCTTTTGGCATGGCGAACGACAGGTTGTCGATCAGCACGCGGTCGCCATAGCCTTTGGATACGTTCTTGAACTCGATGACCTTGTCACCCAGGCGCGGGCCGGCCGGGATGTAGATCTCGTTGGTTTCGCTGCGTTTCTGGAATTCCTGCGACTGCATTTCTTCAAAGCGTTGCAGACGGGCCTTGGACTTGGACTGACGGGCCTTGGCGCCTTTGCGCACCCACTCCAGTTCCTCTTTCATGGCCTTCTCGTGGGCGCTTTGCTGCTTGGATTCCTGCGCCAGGCGGTCCGACTTGGCTTCCAGCCAGCCCGAGTAGTTGCCTTCGTACGGGATGCCGGCGCCGCGGTCCAGTTCCAGGATCCAGCCAGCGACGTTGTCGAGGAAGTAACGGTCGTGGGTAATGGCTACCACGGTGCCCGGGAAGTCGTGCAGGAAGCGCTCCAGCCAGGCCACCGAGTCGGCGTCCAGGTGGTTGGTCGGTTCGTCGAGCAACAGCATGTCGGGGGCCGACAGCAGCAGACGGCACAGGGCCACACGGCGCTTCTCACCACCGGACAGGTGCTCGATGCGGGCATCCCAGGCTGGCAGGCGCAGGGCGTCGGCGGCCACGTCCAGCTGGCGCTCCAGGTTGTGGCCATCGGCGGCTTGCAGGATGGCCTCCAGCTTGGCCTGCTCGGCGGCCAGCTTGTCGAAGTCGGCATCCGGGTCGGCGTAGGCGGCGTAAACCTCGTCCAGGCGCGCCTGGGCGTCCTTGATCACGCTGACCGCTTCCTCGACCACTTCACGCACGGTCTTGGTTGGGTCCAGCTGCGGCTCCTGAGGCAGGTAGCCGACGTTGATGTCGGGCATCGGACGGGCTTCGCCGTCGAATTCCTTGTCGACGCCCGCCATGATCCGCAGCAGGGTCGATTTACCGGCGCCGTTCAGGCCGAGCACGCCAATCTTGGCGCCCGGGAAGAACGACAGGGAGATGTTCTTGAGAATTTCCCGCTTCGGCGGCACAACCTTGCTCAGCCGATGCATGGTGTAGACGTATTGAGCCAAAACCAAGCCCTCTAATCAGATAGGTAAAGACATCGACGATCGCCCCGGCGCGCTGGCCAGGGGGATGTGTGTTTGGGTGTAATTGAACAAAGGCGACCATTCTACGCCAACGTACGGCGTTGCATAGGAGGGGTCGATGGTGGGCAGGGATCGGTGTGATCTGCGGGGGGGCTATTGCCTGTGCCGGCCTCTTCGCGGGCACGCCCGCTCCCACAGGTTCACCACAGGGCCGAAGCAATCAGATATCCCTGTGGGAGCGGGCGTGCCCGCGAAAGGGCCGGCACAGCAGCCGAAGGTGGTTCAGACGTGCCGCTGCCGGGCCTTGCCCCGCGGCAACCGGCAGCGGTCGCCCTGTTCGGCCAGGCGTGCTGCCCAGGCAGATTTCACACTGAAGCCACCGCTACGGGCCGGTTGCGGCTCGGCCACCTTGGCCGGCTTGGCGGCCGCAGGCGCCGTACTGACAACCTTGGCAGCCGGTTTGGCCGCAGCCTCTGCAACTGCCGGCGCTGCTGCCGCCTTGGCGGTCTTGCGCAGTTCAGCCAGCGATGGGGCCTTGCTTTTGGCGGTGGTCGCCTCGGGTTTGACCAGCGAACGCTGGCAAGACTTGCAGGATACGTCCTCGGTCACGGCAGTGCTGACAAGGGTCTGACTGCTGCGCCCACAGGCGGAATCGAGGCCATTGGAGGAAAAGTGAGTAACCAAAACCGAACATCTCCGATGCGTTGTCATGTAGAGCGGGCGCTATTCTCGCACAGGTTGCAGGGGCTTGCCGAACCACCGGGCAGCCACCACCGGTCAACATGGCTGGCACTTTGCCATAATCCTAGGCATGCTAGCCGGTTTCAGGTGTCCGGCCTTATAGTGCGCCACCGCGGTGCGGCAACCGGACACCGGCACACACCGTGCATGACCCGTCCCTGCCATCGCCAGCCCAATCGCAGGATCAACGCTTGACCAACCTTACTCATCCGTCGTCATTGCGTAACGTGCCACAGGCGCCCGCCGCTACCCTGCGCGGGTCGATCAAGGGTGCGCTGGCGCTGCTGGCCCTGATCCTGCTGGGCCTGCTGCTGTGGCAGCTGTTCGCCCAGTTCCACCACACCCAGGCCGACCTGCGCAAACAGAGCCTGGACGCCACTGCGGAGCTGGCCGACCACCTGAGCCTGAACATGGCGTTCAAGGCGCAGCAGGCAGTCAATGTAGTGCAGCCCTACGTCAATTCACCGGCACCTGCGGCCCTGCCCAGCCTGCTGGATACCCTGCGCGAGCGCCTGCCTGCCTTGCAGAGCGTGGCCTGGCTGGACAGCGCCGGGCAGCTGCGCGCTGACAGCCTGGCCGCCAGCCCCGACCGCCAGTTGCTTGACGAGTTACTCACACTGAACCAGGGCCGCCCCTACTTCTTCACCAATTCGGCCGACAACCGCACCTTGTACCTGTTGCTGCGCCAGGCTACCGAACAGGACCGCGGCTACTGGTTGCTACGCCTGTCACCGGACTACTACCGCGAACTCACCACCCACCTCGACGGTGGCGGTCACCCGCTGTGGCTGCTGGAAAACAGCCGCAGCGGCGAGATACTGCAGCGCCATGCGCCGGCCGATACCAGCAACGAGCCGCTGCAAAGCGTGATGCTGGCGTTCATCGACAACAGCACTTGGCAACTGCGCGGCCTGTTCGACGCCAAGCTCGCCCAGCAGAAACTGCTGCCAGCACTGATCGGCAAATGCCTGCTGGTATTGTTCTGCGCCCTGCTGCCCGTTCTGGCGCTGATCAACATGCGCCGCCGCCAGCGGGCGCTGCAGGAAGACCGCCGGCGTTACCAGGAAATCTTCGAAGGCACCGGCGTGGCCTTGTGCGTGCTCGACCTGTCCAGCCTGCCCGGCCAGCTCGACCGCTACCACCTGCGCAACCTCTCCGCGCTCAAGCAGAGCCTGGCCCTGGACCCTAACCTGCGCCGCTCGCTGCTGCTGGAACTGAAGATCACCGAAGTCAACCAGGTTGCGCGCCAGCTGCTGAATATCGAGTGTCACGAAGGCGCCTGGCAGCGGCTGATCGACGGCAGTGGCGATGGCCGTGAAAGCGTCGGCATGCAACTGATCGATGCGCTGATCGAACAGCGCCCGCTGCTGGAACTGGAAGTGCGCCTGCCTGCGCCACTGGGTGGCGAGCTGCACCTGTGGCTGATGGCGCGGCTGCCGCAGCAACGCCGCGATCACCAGGCGGTAATCCTCAGCATCAGCGACATCACCAGCCGCAAGCAGGTGGAGCTGTCGCTGCTGGAACGCGAGAGCTTCTGGTCGGACGTGGTGCGCACCGTGCCCGACCAGCTGTATGTGCAGGACGTGCTCAGCCAGCGGATGATCTTCAGCAACCGCCACCTCGGCCAGACCCTGGGTTACGACCGTACCGAGCTGGCCCAGATGGGCGAGCGCTTCTGGGAGCTATTGCTGCACCCCGAAGACGCCGCCCAGTACCAAGCCCTGCGCCAGCAACAACGCGACAACAGCCATGACCAACCCCTGCACTGCCAGTTGCGCTTCCGCCACCATGATGGTGGCTGGCGCTGCTATGACATCCGCGAGCAGGTGCTGACCCGTGACAGCGATGGCCTGGTAACGCGCATCATCGGCGTGGGCAAGGATGTAACGGTGCAAATCGAGGCCAGCCAGTCCCTGCGCGACAGCGAACAGCGTTACCGCATGCTCGCCGAAAGCATCAGCGACGTGATCTTCTCCACCGACAGCCTGCTCCAGCTCAACTATGTCAGCCCTTCGGTGCAGAGTGTGCTGGGCTACCAGGCTGACTGGATCTTCGCCAACGGCTGGCAGTCGATCATTGCCAACCCGGCCCAGCTCACGGGCATCTATAGCCTGATGGAGCGTGTCAGCAAAGCCATGGGCGACCCTGCCCAGCTGGCCCACCTGCGCAGCCAGTTGCCGACCCAGCTGTTCCTGTTCGACTGCCTGCGCGCCGATGGCCGCAAGATCCCCATCGAACTGCGCCTGGTGCTGGTTTGGGATGATGACCAGCGTTTTGAAGGCGTGCTCGGTGTGGGCCGCGACATCAGCCAGCAACGCCGCGCCGAAAAAGACCTGCGCATGGCCGCGACGGTGTTCGAGCATTCCACGTCGGCCATTCTCATCACCGACCCGGCCGGCTATATCGTCCAGGCCAACGAGGCGTTCAGCCGCGTCAGCGGTTACGCCGTCAGTGAAGTGCTCGACCAGTTGCCGGGCATGCTCACCGTGGACGAACAGCAGGAAGGCCACTTGCGCTACGTGGTCAAGCAACTGCACCAGCGCGGTAGCTGGGAAGGCGAGGTATGGCTCAAACGCCGTGACGGCGACCACTACCCGGCCTGGGTCGGCATTACCGCGGTGCTGGATGACGAGGGCGACCTGGCCAGCTACGTGTGCTTCTTCACCGACATCAGCGAGCGCAAGGCCAGCGAGCAGCGCATCCACCGCCTGGCCTATTACGACGCCCTCACCCACCTGCCCAACCGCACCCTGTTCCAGGACCGCCTGTACAACGCCCTGCAACAGGCCGAGCGGCAGAAGGCCTGGGTGGTGCTGATGTTCCTCGACCTGGACCGCTTCAAGCCGATCAACGACTCCCTCGGCCATGCCGCTGGCGACCGCATGCTCAAGGACATGGCCCAGCGCCTGCTGGCCTGCGTGGACGACGACGACACCGTCGCACGCATGGGTGGCGATGAGTTCACCCTGCTGCTGCAACCGCGCCCCAGCCGCGAAATGGCGCTCAACCGCGCCATCCACGTGGCCGAGAACATCCTCGGCAGCCTGGTACGGCCGTTCGTGCTGGAAAACCGCGAGTTCTTCGTTACCGCCAGTATCGGCATCGCCCTCAGCCCGCAGGATGGCAGCGAGCTGAGCCAGCTGATGAAAAACGCAGACACTGCCATGTACCACGCCAAGGAGCGCGGCAAGAACAACTTCCAGTTCTACCAGGCCGAGATGAACGCCAGTGCCCTGGAGCGCCTGGAGCTGGAAAGCGACCTGCGTCACGCCATGGAGCAGAACGAGTTCATCCTCTACTACCAGCCGCAGTTCAGCGGCGACGGCAAACGCCTGACCGGCGCCGAGGCGCTGCTGCGCTGGCGGCACCCGACCCGTGGCCTGGTGCCGCCGGGCGATTTCATCCCGGTGATCGAAGAGCTCGGCCTGGTGGTGGAAGTGGGCGACTGGGTGCTGCGCGAGGCCAGCCGCCAGCTCAAGGCCTGGCACAAGGCCAAGGTGCGCGTACCCAAGGTATCGGTGAACATTTCAGCGCGGCAGTTCTCCGACGGCCAGCTGGGCACACGGATTGCCAACATCCTTGATGAAAGCGGCCTGCCGCCAGCGTGCCTGGAATTGGAGCTGACCGAGAGCATCCTGATGCGTGAAGTGAACGAGGCACTGCAGATTCTTGCCAGCCTGAAAAACCTCGGCCTGAGCATTGCGGTGGACGACTTTGGCACCGGTTACTCATCGCTGAACTACCTCAAGCAGTTCCCCATCGACGTGCTGAAGATCGACCGCACCTTCGTCGACGGCCTGCCCGAAGGCGAGCAGGATGCGCAGATCGCCCGGGCGATCATCGCCATGGCCCACAGCCTCAACCTGGCGGTGATTGCCGAAGGTGTGGAAACCCACGAACAGCTGGAGTTCCTGCGCGAGCATGGTTGTGACGAGGTTCAAGGCTACCTGTTCGGGCGGCCGATGCCGGCGCATCAATTCGAGGCGCAGTTCTCCAACGAGACGTTGTTCATGTTCCATTGAGCCCGCCTGCTGCAAGCTCGCACGGTCCCTGTAATCGATGGACTCGCCCCCGCCGAGGCATCACAGTGCCACGGTGGCGTTCGAAGAAGCCAACGGCAGCGAGGGCGAGACCATGAAAAA
>NZ_JBNNVS010000031.1:0-66649 GCF_050280665.1 Pseudomonas sp. NPDC089547
GTCGCGAAAGGGCCGCACAGCGGCCCCGGCAATTTGTGCATCACCGCTGAAATCCTGGGGCTGCTGCGCAGCCCTTTCGCGACACAAGGCCGCTCCTACACAGGACGAGCCCCCTTTTCCAACGAGCACTCCATGAGACTGTCCCGCTTCTTCATCGACGCCCCCCTGAGCCTTGGCGAGCATGACCTGCCCGAAGCCCAGGCCCACTACATCGGCCGCGTACTGCGCATGGCCCCCGGCGCTGCCGTGCAGCTGTTCGACGGCAGCGGCCAGGAATACCTCGGCCAGTTGCTTGAAGTGGGCAAGAAAACCGTACGCGTGAGCCTCGACCAGGCCCTGCCAGGCCAGGCCGACTCCCCCCTGCACATCCACCTCGGCCAGGGCCTGTCCCGTGGCGAGCGCATGGACTGGGCGATCCAGAAGGCCACCGAACTGGGCACCAACGAAATCACCCCGATCGTCAGCGAACGCTGCGAAGTGCGCCTGAAAGACGAGCGCGCCGACAAGCGCCTGGCCCACTGGCGCCAGGTGGCTATCAGCGCTTGCGAACAATGTGGCCGCTCGACCCTGCCCGTCATCCACCCGCCAGTCACTCTGGCCGAATGGCTGGGCAGCACCAAGGCTGAACTGAAACTGGTGCTGCACCCGGTAGCCGAGCCGCTCACCAGCCACCAAAAGCCTGCCACCCTGGCCTTCCTCATCGGCCCCGAAGGCGGCCTGAGCGAGGCCGAAGTCGAACAGGCCAAGGCAGCCGGCTTCCATGCTGCACGCCTGGGCCCAAGGGTGCTGCGCACCGAGACAGCGCCAGTGGTTGCGCTGTCGGTGGCACAGCAACTGTGGGGCGACTTTTAGCTAACGCACATAGAACGAAACCGCCACGAAGTGCATGAGGCTGCCGGCAATCACAAACAAGTGCCAGATGCCGTGCCCGTGGCGCAAACGGCTGTCCAAGGCAAAGAAGATGATGCCCACGGTGTAGAACACCCCGCCGGCAGCCAGCCAGGCAAAGCCGGCGCCACCAAGTGACTGTAGCAACGGCTTGACCGCCACCAGCACGATCCAGCCCATCACCGCATAGATGATGATCGACAGGATTCGCGCCTCGGAGCGTGGCTTGATTTCTTGCAGCATGCCGATAACCGCCAACCCCCAGACCACACCGAACAGGCTCCAGCCCCAGGGGCCGCGCAGGCTGACCAGGCAGAATGGCGTGTAGCTGCCCGCGATCAACAGGTAGATCGACAGGTGATCGAGCTTGCGCATGATCACCTTCGCCCGCCCGCGCGTGCTGTGGTACAGGGTGGAGATGCTGTACAGCAACAACAGCGTGCTGCCGTAGATGGAGAAACTGACGATTTTCCAGGGGTCGCCTTGCAGGCCTGCGACCACGATCAGCCAGATGGCACCGATACAGGCCAGGACAGCACCAACCAGGTGGGTCCAGGCGTTGAAGCGTTCACCGTAATACATGCAAACACAGACCTCCTGAGGTGGGCTGGGTTCCTGATGTGATGCTTATGGCCTCTTCGCGGGCACGCCCGCTCCCACAGGTTATCCACTAGCCCTGTGGGAGCGGGCGTGCCCGCGAAAGGGCCCTGTGCCTTACATCCTACCCAAGCTCAGGTTGCAGTTCCGCGTCACGCACCAGCCTTTCCAGCCCGGCAAGGTCGGGCACTCGCGCCACCTGCTCGCCCACCTGCACCGCTGCCAGTTCCAGGCGCCCCAGCGCCACATCCACGTAATTGAGCTGGCTGTCGAGCTTGCACGAGCGCGGTATGTCCTGCAGCAACAGCGCCAGGTAACGCAGCCCGGTGTCGCCCAAGGCATTGAGCACCACAACCCGTGCCCGCTCGCCACACGGCGTTTCACCGCCACACGCCGCCTCGAAGCCAATCAACGGCAGGCGCTGCTGGCGCCAGTCGATCCAGCCTAAATGCCAGGCCGGCTCACCGTGCTGGCACACCAGGTTGCGCTGGCCACTCAACTCGGCCACCGCCACGTTGGGCAACACCAGCATACGGTCACCCAAAGGCAGCAACAGCCCGGTAAGGCTGCTGCGCTGGCCGAAAATCAGTTCAAGCATGGGTCTGGCTCCAGTGTGCAATGCTCTGCAGCAACAGCGACTCCTGATACGGCTTGCCCAGGTATTCGTTGACGCCGATGGCCATGGCGCGGTCGCGGTGCTTCTGCCCGGTGCGCGAGGTGATCATGATGATCGGCAGGTCTTTCAGCCGCTCGTCACGGCGAATGCGCGTGGCCACCTCAAAGCCGTCCATGCGTGGCATTTCGATGTCCAGCAGCAACACGTCGGGGCGGTGCTCTTCCAGCAGGGCCATGGCATCGACCCCGTCCTTGGCTGTCAGCACGCTCATGCCGTGGCGCTCCAGCAGGCGGCTGGTGACCTTGCGCACGGTCACCGAATCATCCACCACCATCACCAGCAATGCACGGCGCGGCGCCGGGCCGAGCAGCTGGCGCTGGCCACCGCCACCCGGCAAACGGGCCAGGCGCCGCTGCTGCCCGCGCAGCTGGCCAAGCAGATCGAGAATAAGCACCACCCGGCCATCGCCCAGCAGCGTCGCCCCCGACAGCCCTGCAACCGCAGCAAATTGCGGCCCCAGGCTCTTCACCACAATTTCGCGGCTGGGCGACAGGCTGTCGGCCTGAATGGCGAACGATTGCTCCTTGGCATGCACCAGCAGTACCGGCAACGGCACGCTCTGCCCCAACAGCGCAGGGCGCGGCAGGCCTTGCAGCAACTCGCCCAGGTAACGCAATTCGTATTCGTGGCCAGCGTAGACATAGCGCGGCGAATCCTGCTGGTAGCACGCCGCAAGCTCTGCCGGCGGCACTCGGACAATGCCCTCGATAGTGTTCAGCGGAATGGCGTACTGCTCTTCGCCCAGATGCACCATCAGCGCACGGTTGATCGATACGGTGAACGGCAGGCGGATCAAGAAGCGTGCGCCCTTGCCCTGGGCCGATTCGATGCTCATCGAGCCGCCCAGTTGCTTGACCTCTTCGTGCACCACATCCATACCCAGGCCACGCCCGGAAATCTGGGTGATCTTCTCGGCGGTGGAAAACCCCGGGCGCAGGATGAACTGCAGAATCTCGTGATCGCTCAGCTGCGCCTGAGGATCCAGCAGGCCACGCTTGATGGCCTTGCGCCGCACTGCTTCGAGGGGCACACCGGCACCGTCGTCGGTCATTTCGATGACGATATCGGCCCCTTCGTGCAGCAGGTTCAGGTGGATGGTGCCCTGCTCCGGCTTACCGGCAGCCAGGCGCGCTTCGCGGCTTTCCAGGCCATGGTCGACGGCGTTGCGCAGCATGTGCTCCAGCGGCGCCACCATGCGCTCCAGCACACTGCGGTCCAGTTCGCCTTCGGCGTTGCCGACTACCAGCTCCACCTGCTTGCCCAGCTCACTGGCCACTTGCCGCACTACGCGCTGCAAGCGTGGCACCAGCCGTTCGAAAGGCACCATCAGGGTGGCGGTCAGGCCTTCCTGCAATTGGCTGTTCACCCGCGCCTGCTGCTGCAGCAGGCTGTACGCCTCCTGAGCGCGCTGGGCCAGGGTTTCCTTCAGGTCGAGCAAGTCCGAGGCAGACTCGAACAAGGCACGTGAGAGCTGCTGCAGCTGGGAATGGCGGTCCATTTCCAGCGGGTCGAAGTCGTCATAGGCATCGCCTTCGAACTGCTGCCGGCTGGAGATTCGCCCTTGGGTCTCGATGTCCAGGCGCAGCAGCTGGTCGCGCATGCGCTCAAGGGTGGTTTCCATCTCGTTGAGGGTGAACTGTGCATCGTTGACTTGCTGCTCGATGCGCCCACGGATGATCGAGTGCTCGCCAGCCAGGTTGCCCAGGTCGTCGAGCAATTCGGCATCGACCTTGACCATGTCGCCTGGGGCCCGCTCCGGGGTTGCCGCCGGCGCTTCACTGGCGGCAGCTTCGACCGGCCCCTGGCCGGCAGCACTGTCGGTCAGTGCCGCACTGCTGAAGTTACGGATATAGTCGATGAGCGCCGTGGCGGCATGCAGTGGCTGCCCCAGGCGCACGGCATCGAGCATGTGCGCCAGGCGGTCGTGACAGTTCTGCAACAAGGCAAACAGTGGCGCGCTCGGCGGCAAACGGCCGGCCGCCAGCAGTTCGTAGAGAAACTCCAGTTCGTGGGCCAGGTCACCGATGGGGGCAATTTCAACCATGCGCGCCACGCCCTTGAGGGTGTGCAGGTCGCGCATCAGGTTGTCCACCTCGACACTGTTGCGCGGGTCGGCCTGCCATCGCGCCAGCGCCGAGGCGGCACTTTCGACAATGTCCGAGCTTTCTTCGAGGAACACTTCGAGCAGCTCTTCGCCGGGGCTTTCCGGCTCATCCGACAGCGGCTCGCCCGCCTCTGGCAGCAAAGGTTTGTGCGCCAGCCCAAGCCCGAGGGTATCCGTCAGGTCCATGTCCGGGTGCAACGGTGTGACCGAATCGATGCCTACCAGGCCAGTGGCCTCGGGCGCCAGGGCCTGGTCCAGCAGGTGGCGCAGGCTGTCGACCAGCTCCGGCCTTGGCGGGATGTCCTGCCCGGCCGCCACCTCGTCGAGCATGTCCAGCAGCGCTTCGTGGGCCCGCTGCACCAGGGCGAAAAAGCGCGCATCAGCGGGCAGGCTGCCCTCCTCCACGGCGCCATACAGGTCCAGCAAGGCCTCGCACACGTCATCCATCTGCCACAGGTCGGCCAGGTGCGCGGCGTGGCCCAGGGTGGTCAGTTGATCAAGCAGGGTATCCAGTGCGTCACGCTGGCCGGGCTGTTGCTGCCAGCGTGACAGCAATGACTCGGCATCCAGCAGGATGTCCATGGCCTGGGCCAGGAAGCTGGCGAGCAACTGCGGGTCGCGCTTGCTGCGCCGGGCATGCTGCGGGTCGTCATGCAGGTTGGCCAGGCGGGCGTCCACGGCCTGGCCGACCTGCTCGATCAGCTCCGCCGCACCGGGGATGGCGGCCAGCGGCGTGCTGTCGAGTTGCGCCAGGCCCAGGTGGAACAGCGAGCGTGCGGCTTCCAGCCATTCGATTTCGGCCATTTGCAGGGGCAACTGATGGCCCTTGTACTCACGAACCAAACGGTCGAAGGCAGTGGCCAGCTCGGCGACCGGCATCACCCCGGCCATGGCGGCACTGCCCTTGAGCGTGTGCAGGGCACGCTGCAAACCATCGCTGACCGGCGTTTCGCGGCCATCGGCACCCTGCAGGAACGCGTCGAGGCTGGCCAGGTGGCCTTGCGCCTCGCTGCGGAAAATATCCAGCAACTGCGGGTCGAGACCCTCGATATCAGCCGCAGCCGGTGCATCGTTTTCAGCCAAGGCATGCAGGTGCCCGGCCAGCTGTTCGATTTCGGTCAGTTGCGGCAACTGGCCGGCGGCAAAGTCAGCCAGCAAGTCGGGCAGATGGACGAACACCTGTTGCAGGGCCACGGCGCCTTCCGGGCTGAGCACGCTACGACCTTCCAGCACCCGGTTCAGCAGGTGTTCGGCGCCCCAGGCCAGTTCGGCCACAGCCTCCGCATGCACCATGCGGCCGCTGCCCTTGAGCGTATGCAGCGCACGGCGTACCTCCCCCAGCGCCTCGCGCTGCTGGTTGTCGGCACGCCAACGCAGCCAGTGGCGCTCGATTTCCGGTAGCAACTCGCCAGCTTCATCGAGGAACACCTCGCGTAGCTCGTCATCGATGCCATCGCCATTACTGTGCTGGCCTGCACTGGCATCTGCCTGCGTACAGTGCACGCCCAGCGCCGCCAGGCTTGCACGGGCCATGTCGATGAAAGGCTGGGCATCGGCCAACGGGTCGGCCACCCGCCATTGCAGGTAGCATTCAGCGGCACTCATGGCCTCGCCCAGGTGGGCCAGCTCTTGGGCGGGCGGCTCCGCGTCCGGGTGTTGCAACCAGCGCTGCACATAGTTCGCGCAGCCGGCAAACAGTTCAGCCACGGCGGGCAACATCAACATCGACATCGCCCCGCGCACCTGATGCAGCAGCCCTGGCAAGGGTTGCAGCCGCTGCCGCGGCCAATCGGACTCCAGGTAATCGCCGATCAGGTCCTTGGCCTGCTGTAGCACGTTCAGTGATTCGTTCAACACCAGCTGGCGGATCTCGGCCAGGTCCGAACCCGGCAGGCCGCCCTGGCCGTTCTCTTCCAGCGGGCCGACCATGCCGTTCAGCGATGCCTCCACGTACAGCAGGGCGCCCGCCACATCCATCAGCACCGCATCATCCACCGCCCGCTCGCCCTGAGCCAGGGCCTGCAGGGCCAGCACCTGGTCGATGATCACCCGCCGTGGCTGCTGGAAGCCCAACACAGCAAGGGTATCGGCCACATGGCGCAGCGGCGCCAGCAGGGCATCAAGCTGCTCGCTGTGCTGGCGATCGCCACGCACGAACTGGTCCAGGCGCTCCTTGATGCGCATCAGGTCGTCGCACAGTGCGGTCACCACCGAGCGCAGGGCATCGCGGCCCGGTCCGGCCTGCAATTGTTCGCGCCAGTTGCCCAGCGACAGGTCGAGATTGGCCAGGTCGTCCGAGCCGGCAAAGCGCTGCGCTGCGCCGCTGATCAGGCTGGCCTGGGCCAGCGGCTCCATGCCACGGCAGGCGCGCAACTGGTTGAGCAGAGGCAGCATGACCAAGGGCAGGTCGTGGCGGGCGCCGCGCAAGCGCTCCAGGTACGAGGGCAACTGCTCCAGACCACGGAACAACGCCCCCAGGCAGTCACCCCGCGGGCTTACCTGGCCGTCGGCCAGGGCCCTGGCGAACAGTTCCAGTTCTTCAGCCAGGCGCGTTGCACCCCGCAGCTCGAGCATGCGCAGGCACCCATGCACCTGGTGCAGGTTGTCGACCACAAATGCCAGTATCGACAGGTCGCCAGGCTCACCGGCAAAGCGCTCCAGCGCCTGGCGTGCCTGGCCCAGGCAGTCGAGGATGGCCGCCTTGGTCCAGGCCAGCGCCACCGTGTCGTGGCGCTCGGGGCTTACAGCAGCAGAAGCCATGGGCACTCCTCAGCGCGGCGTTTCAGTTGGGCTTTGCGCAGGTGGCGGCAGGGTGAAACCAGACACCGAACGGCGCATTTCGCTGGCCATGCGCGCCAGGTGGCGGATGCTGTCGGCGGTGGCGCCGGAGCCGGCAGAGGTTTGCGCGGTAATCTGCTGGATCACTGCCATGGTGTGGGAAATCTGCCCTGCCGAGGAAGTCTGCAACTGGGCAGCATCAGAAATGCTGTGGATCAGGTCGGCCAGGTTCTGCGATACCCCTTCGATCTCGGCCAGCGCCACCCCGGCATCCTGGGCCAGGCGGGCGCCGCGCACCACTTCGGCAGTGGTCTGCTCCATGGAGATCACCGCCTCGTTGGTGTCGGCCTGGATGGTACGCACCAGCGCCTCGATCTGACGGGTTGCCGAGGACGAGCGTTCAGCCAGGCGCTGCACCTCGTCGGCGACCACGGCAAAACCACGGCCGGCCTCACCGGCCAGCGACGCCTGGATTGCCGCGTTGAGGGCAAGAATGTTGGTTTGGTCGGCAATGTCGTCGATCAGGCTGACGATGTCGCCGATTTCCTGGGAAGACTCGCCCAAACGTTTGATCCGTTTGGCCGTGTCCTGGATCTGCTCGCGAATGTTGTCCATGCCATTGATGGTGTTGTGCACCACCTCGTTACCCTTGTTGGCGATGGCCACCGAGCGTTCGGCCACCTTGGCCGATTCGTAGGCATGCGCAGAAACCCGGTCGATCGACTCGACCATGTCGCCGACCGCTTCAGAAGCCTCGCTGATCTGCTCGGCCTGGTGCTCGGAGGCCTTGGCCAGCTGACGCGCCGTATTCTGGGTGTCCTGCACGGCAGCGGCGACTTGCACGGCGCTGTGGTTGATGGTGGCAACCAGGTCGCGCAGCTGGTCTACGGAATAGTTGATCGAATCAGCAATGGCGCCGGTAAAGTCTTCGGTCACCGATACGGTCACGGTCAGGTCGCCATCGGCCAGCTCTTCGATTTCGTCCAGCAGGCGCATGATCGCCTGCTGGTTGCGTTCGTTCTTTTCTGCCGTTTCACGCAATTGACGGTTGGTGGTGCGCACCATGACCAAACCGATCAGGATGATCGAGGCCAGCGCCAGCAGGCCCAGCGCGTAGCCGCCAACGGTATCGAGGGTGCGCCCGCCGGCCAGGTTCTCGAAGCCGTTGGCCAGGTGCGAGGCCTCGTCCAGCAGGGTCTGCGACAGGCTGAAGATATTGCCCGCAGCTTCACGCACACGGAACAGCTCGGGCGAAGTCTCGAGGATTTCGTCCACGGAGCCGGCCACGAACTGGAACAATTCGGCAATTTCGGCCAGACGAGCGCGGGCGTCGGCATCTTCGACGCGGGTTACCTGGATGGCCGAGTTACCACTGAGCATGCCTTCCAGCACCTGGCCAAAGCGCCCGGCATCGCGGCCAAAGGCATCGGCTGCCTGCGCCGCACTGTCGTCACCGGCCAGCACGGTGTTGACCGACCCCAGGATGCGTTCGGCCAGCAACAACTGGCGCTGGGCCACTGCCACCTGGTTGGCCGGAGCGCCGCTTTGCAGCAGGATTTCGACCACTTTTTCGTATTCCACCTGCAGCTGGGGCACCGTTTCAGCCAGCGTCGCCGCCACCTGGTGCAGCGACAGCACGGTCTGCTCGCTGGCCAGAATGGTGTCGGTGTTCTTGCGCAGGTTTTCCCAGTCGCGGCGTACCGCTTCCATCTCGTCACGCACGGTGGGCGGCGCAGCCGGCAACCCGGTGGACTTGTCACCTTGGCGCAGGTAGCCCCAGCGCCGCTCGAAATCGTTGCGCGCATCCGACAGCAGCTTGAAGGCCAGGGCCTTGCCGGCAGCGGCTTCGGTGGCGTTCTTGGCGATACGTTGCGAGAGCACGCGCAGCTCGCCGGCGTGGCCGATGTACTGCTTGTCGTAGTTGGACTGGGTGTTCAAGTAGGCGAAATTGGCGAACAGCAGGATGATCGACAAGATCAGGATCAGAAACAGCACGGTGATCTGCGCGATGCTGCGGGTACGTGGTGTCACGGTGGTGGCAGTGACGGGGGTAGCAGGCTTGTTCACGTTCGCAGGTCCTATAACGCCACATCGAGAAAGCCCGGCGCCTGGGCCAGGGCGAAGGGGCTGAAGATCGCCCAGTTGCGTTCCCGCGGGAAATGCCCTTGCACAAAACGTGCGGCGGCGCGGATCAGTGGCTGCGGTGGCGACAGTTGCAGGCTGTCCAGGGCAAAGTGCTGAAGGCCCAGTACCTCGTCCACCAGCAGGCCGACGAACAGGTCGTCGTGGTCCAGCACCAGCACCCGTCTTTGTTTACCCGGGGCGGCGTGGCCCAGGCCGAAAAAGCTGCTCAGGTCCATTACCGGCAATAGCCGGCCACGCAGGTTGGCCACCCCGCAGACCCACGGCTGCACACCGGGTACGCGGCTGCTGCGTGGCTCACGCAATACCTCGGCCACTTCGCCCATGGGCGCGACGAACCACTGCCCGGCAACACGAAAACCGATGCCGCTCCACTGTTGCAGGCGGTTGTCCTGCGGGGGCTGGTCGGCGACCAGCAGGCGGCAGCGCCGGTCGATGTCCAGCAACAACTCGAAGGCGGTCAGCGACGCGCCTTGCGGGCGGGTGGTCAAGCCCCCAGCACTTCTTTGAGCTTGGCGATCAGCGCGTCTTCTTCCACCGGTTTGGTCAGGAAGTCACGGGCGCCCTGGCGCGTGGCCCAGATGCGGTCGGTTTCCTGATCCTTGGTGGTGACCACGATCACGGGGATGGCACTGGTTTCCGGGTCCTTGCTGAGCTGGCGGGTAGCCTGGAAGCCGTTCATGCCAGGCATGACGATGTCCATCAGCACCGCGTCGGGCTTGTCCTGCCGGGCCAGGGCCACGCCATCGGCACCGTTGCTGGCCTTGAGCACCTGGTAGCCGTGCTTTTCCAGCCACTCGGTCAAACGGTACATCTCTGTCGGCGAGTCGTCGACAATCAGAACTCGGGCCATGCTGTTTCCCCATCAGGAAAGTAAGACCGTGCCATGGCGGGGCGCAGTCAGGGTGCGGGTTGATAGTTTGCGGCAAAACCGGGCACGTGGGCGCGGATCGCGTCGAGCAGTTCTTCCTTGCTGAACGGCTTGGTCAGGAACTGATCAGAGCCGACCACCCGGCCGCGGGCCTTGTCGAACAGGCCGTCGCGCGACGACAGCAGGATCACCGGGGTGTCCTTGAAGGCACTGTTGTGCTTGATCACGGCGCAGGTCTGGTAGCCGTCCAGGCGCGGCATCAGCACATCGACGAAGATGATGCTGGGCTGGTGGTCGACGATCTTGGCCAAGGCATCGAAGCCATCGCTGGCAGTGATCACCTCGCAGCCCGCTTCACCGAGCAGCATCTGCGCGGTGCGGCGGATCGTGCGGGAATCGTCGATCACCATCACCTTCAGGGGTTGTTCCATAGACGCCTACCAATGGAAATTAGCTGCATTTTTAGCACACTCCGGGTGGCCATTCCATCTGCGCCGCCCCTTGACCGGCGGCGTTTGCGGCGCCACCCTGAGCCACTTTTCTTTCGAGCCATCGCGGCACCTGCCGCCAAGAGGAACCACCCCATGAGCGTTCGCCTCGGCATTGTCATGGACCCCATCGCGTCCATCTCCTACAAGAAGGACAGTTCGCTGGCCATGCTGCTGGCCGCCCAGGCACGCGGCTGGAGCCTGTTCTACATGGAACAGCAAGACCTGTATCAGGGCGAAAGCAAGGCCCGCGCCCGCATGCGCCCGCTGAAGGTGTTTGCCGACCCGGCGCACTGGTACGAACTGGGCGAGGAGCAGGACAGCCCGCTGGCTGAACTGGACGTGATCCTGATGCGCAAGGATCCGCCCTTCGACATGGAGTTCGTCTACAGCACCTACCTGCTGGAGCAGGCCGAAAATGATGGCGTGCTGGTGGTCAATCGCCCGCAGAGCCTGCGCGACTGCAACGAAAAGATGTTCGCCACGCTATTCCCGCAGTGCACCACGCCGACGCTGGTCAGCCGCCGCCCGGACATCATTCGTGAATTTGCGGCCAAGCATGTCGACGTGATCCTCAAGCCGCTGGATGGCATGGGCGGCACGTCGATTTTCCGTCACCGGGCCGGCGACCCCAACCTGTCGGTGATTCTGGAAACCCTGACCGCTCTGGGCACTCAGCAGATCATGGCCCAGGCCTACCTGCCGGCAATCAAGGACGGCGACAAGCGTATCCTGATGATCGACGGCGAGCCGGTGGACTACTGCCTGGCGCGCATACCGGCCAGCGGCGAGACCCGTGGCAACCTGGCTGCTGGCGGCCGTGGCGAAGCACGCCCATTGACCGACCGCGACCGCTGGATCGCCGCCCAGGTCGGCCCGACCCTGCGCGAAAAGGGGCTGTTGTTCGTGGGCCTGGACGTGATCGGCGACTACCTCACCGAAATCAACGTCACCAGCCCTACCTGCATCCGCGAGATCGATGCCGCCTACAACACCGATATCGGTGGCAAGCTGATGGATGCCATTGATCGCAAGCTGAAGGCGCGCTGACAGCCAACGCGAAGCAAAACCGTAGAGTGGGGTATGATGCCGGTCCTATTCGACTGAGCTGCTGCCCCGCCCTGCGGTTGCTGGATACCTGATGACGCTGCCCGCTGACATCCCCGCCGACCTGCTGCCTCCCCGTGTTCGCCCGGTGGACCGGCTCGGCTTTACCCTGTTCCTGGCTGCCCTGGTGCACCTGGCGCTTATCCTTGGCGTCGGCTTCAGCGTGGTCAAGCCCGCCGAAATCCGCCACACCATGGACATCACCCTGGCCACCTTCAAAAGCGAGAAGCCGCCGGAGAAGGCCGATTTCCAGGCCCAGGACAACCAGCAGGGCAGCGGCACCCTGGACAAGAAAGCGGTGCCCACCACTACCGAGCTGGCACCGTTCCAGGACAGCAAGATCAACAAGATCACCCCACCGCCTGCGGCCAGGCCCGAGGTAGTGCCACCCCCTGCCCCACAAAAGTCGGCGGTGGTGACCACGGCGCCCAAGGCGCAGAAGGTCGAGCCCAAGCCCAAGGAAAGCAAGGCGCAGCCCAAGCCGGCAGCGCCCGCGCCAGACTTCGACAGCTCGCAGCTGTCGAGCCAGATCGCCAGCCTGGAGGCGGAGCTGTCCAACGAACAGCAGATGTACGCCAAGCGCCCGCGCATCCACCGCCTGAACGCCGCTTCGACCATGCGCGACAAAGGCGCCTGGTACAAGGAAGAGTGGCGCAAGAAGGTCGAGCGGGTGGGTAACCTGAACTACCCCGACGAAGCGCGTCGGCAACAGATTTACGGCAATTTGCGGATGATGGTGTCGATCAACCGCGATGGTTCGCTGTATGAAGTGCTGGTGCTGGAGTCGTCCGGGCAGCCAGTGCTGGATCAGGCGGCACAACGCATCGTAAGGCTGGCGGCGCCGTTTGCACCGTTTACCGGGGACCTGGCCGAGTTTGACCGGCTGGAGATCATTCGCACCTGGCGCTTTGCCCGTGGCGACCGTTTGTCCAGTAACTGATTTACTGGCTTCACCAGCCCTTTCGCGGGCACGCCCGCTCCCACAGGATCTACACCGGATCGGAAACTCGTGCAGAACCTGTGGGAGCGGGCGTGCCCGCGAAGAGGCCGGCACAAGCGACACAAAGCGGACCTTGTCAGCCCCGCCACCTGGCGCCACACTATCCCCCATGAAAACCCTCGCCCCGAGCTACCTCAAGCACCAGTTCCTGATCGCCATGCCGCACATGGCTGATCCGAACTTCGCCCAGACCCTCACGTACATCGTCGAGCACAATGAGCATGGCGCCATGGGCCTGGTGGTCAACCGGCCGCAGGAGCTGAGCCTGGCCGACATCCTCGAGCAGCTGCGCCCGGATGAAACGCCACCGCCCGGCACCTTGCAGGTGCCGATCTACCAGGGTGGCCCGGTGCAGACCGACCGCGGCTTCGTGCTGCACAGCAGCGAGTGCAGCTTCCAGGCCACCGTGGCACTCGAAGGGCTGTCGCTGACTACGTCCCAGGACATCCTGCTTGCCATTGCTGCCGGGGTAGGCCCTAAACAAAGCCTGATCACGCTGGGTTATGCCGGCTGGGAAGCAGGCCAACTGGAGGCCGAGCTGGCCGACAACGCCTGGCTGAATTCCCCGTTCGACCCGGAAATCATCTTTGGCCTGGCCAGCGACCTGCGCCTGGACGCGGCCGCCGCCAGCCTGGGCATCAACCTGAGCCTGCTCACCAGCCAGGCGGGCCACGCCTGATGGCTGAACTTCGCCTACTGCTGGGTTTTGACTACGGCAGCAAACAGATCGGTGTGGCCGTTGGCCAGGTGATCACCGGCCAGGCCCGCGAACTGTGCACCCTGAAGGCACAGAACGGGGTACCGGACTGGGCCCAGGTTGAAAAACTGATTGCCGAATGGAAGCCCGACGCCATCGTCGTCGGCCTGCCGCTGAACATGGACGGCACACCCAGCGAAATGAGCGCCCGCGCCGAAAAGTTCGCCCGCCGCCTGAATGGCCGCTTCAACCTGCCCGTGCATACCCACGATGAACGCCTGACCACCTTCGAGGCCAAAGGCGAGCGCATGGCCCGTGGCGGCCAGCGCGGCAGCTACCGTGACAACCCGGTCGACGCCATTGCCGCCGCCTTGTTGCTGCAAGGCTGGCTGGAGGCCAATACCTGATCATCTCTGCCGCCGGGCCCGCCCGGCGCACCCTTCCGAGGAGCCCGCAATGAGCCTACCCAATCCCGCCGAGCTGGTTCGGCAGATGGCTGTCGACCTTCGCGCCCACCTGGCACGCCGGGCAATCACCGAGCCCCGTTACATCGGTATCCGCACGGGCGGTGTCTGGGTTGCCCAGGCCCTGCAGGAAGCCATGGGCGACACCAGCCCCATGGGCACCCTGGATGTTTCGTTCTACCGCGATGACTTCAGCCAGAACGGCCTGCACCCGCAAGTGCGCCCGTCCGAGCTGCCATTCGAAGTGGAAGGCCAGCACCTGGTGCTGGTGGATGACGTGCTGATGAGCGGTCGCACCATTCGCGCGGCGCTCAACGAACTGTTCGATTACGGCCGCCCGGCCAGCGTCACCCTGGTCTGCCTGCTGGACCTGGATGCCGGCGAATTGCCGATCCGCCCGAATGTGCTGGGCGCCACCCTGTCGCTGGCGGCCCATGAACGGGTAAAATTGACCGGACCCGCACCGCTCGCCCTCGAGCGCCAGGACCTCGCCTCCGCTTCCGCCCTTTAAGAGTCCCTCGCGATGACGCCAATCGACGCCAAGCGCCCGCTGCAGCTCAATGATCAGGGCCAGCTGCGCCACTTCCTCTCGCTCGACGGTTTGCCCCGCGAACTGCTCACCGAGATCCTCGACACCGCCGACTCCTTCCTGGAAGTCGGTGCCCGGGCCGTGAAAAAAGTCCCGTTGCTGCGCGGCAAGACCGTGTGCAACGTGTTCTTCGAGAACTCCACCCGTACCCGTACCACCTTCGAACTGGCCGCCCAGCGCCTGTCGGCTGACGTGATCAGCCTGAACGTGTCGACCTCCTCGACCAGCAAGGGCGAGACCCTGTTCGACACGCTGCGCAACCTCGAAGCCATGGCCGCCGACATGTTCGTGGTGCGCCACTCCGACTCCGGCGCCGCACACTTCATCGCCGAGCACGTGTGCCCGGACGTTGCCGTGATCAACGGCGGTGACGGCCGCCACGCGCACCCGACCCAGGGCATGCTCGACATGCTCACCATCCGCCGCCACAAGGGCAGCTTCGAAAACCTGTCGGTGGCCATCGTCGGTGACATCCTGCACTCACGCGTGGCCCGCTCCGACATGCTGGCGCTCAAGGCACTGGGCTGCCCGGACATCCGCGTGATCGGCCCGAAAACCCTGATCCCGATCGGCATCGAGCAGTACGGCGTGAAGGTCTACACCGACCTTGCCGAAGGCCTGAAAGACGTCGACGTGGTGATCATGCTGCGCCTGCAGCGCGAGCGCATGGCCGGCGGCCTGCTGCCCAGCGAGGGCGAGTTCTACCGCCTGTTCGGCCTGACCACCGCACGCCTGGCCGGGGCCAAGCCCGATGCCATCGTCATGCACCCGGGCCCGATCAACCGGGGCGTGGAAATCGAGTCGGCCGTGGCTGATGGCAAGCACTCGGTGATCCTCAACCAGGTCACCTACGGCATCGCCGTGCGCATGGCCGTGCTGTCCATGGCCATGAGCGGGCAGAACGCGCAACGTCAATTCGACCAGGAGAACGCCCAGTGACCATCAGTATTCTCGGCGCCCGGGTCATCGACCCCAAGACTGGCCTGGATCAGGTGACCGACCTGCACCTGGACGGCGGCCGCATTGCCGCCATCGGCGCCGCCCCGGCCGGCTTCAGCGCCAGCCGCACGATCCAGGCCGATGGCCTGGTCGCCGCACCGGGCCTGGTCGACCTTGGCGTGTCCCTGCGCGAACCGGGTTACAGCCGCAAAGGCAACATCGCCAGCGAAACCCGCGCAGCCGTGGCGGGTGGTGTCACCAGCCTGTGCTGCCCGCCGCAGACCAAACCGGTGCTGGATACCTCGGCCGTGGCCGAGCTGATCCTGGACCGCGCCCGCGAAGCGGCCAACAGCAAGGTCTACCCTATCGGCGCCCTGACCAAGGGCCTGGAAGGCGAGCAGCTGGCCGAGCTGGTGGCCCTGCGTGACACCGGTTGCGTGGCCTTCGGCAACGGCCTGAAGGAAATCCCCAATAACCGTACCCTGGCCCGCGCCCTGGAGTACGCCGCTACCTTCGACCTGACCGTGGTGTTCCACTCCCAGGACCGCGACCTGGCCCACGGCGGCTTGGCCCACGAAGGCGCCATGGCCAGCTTCCTCGGCCTGCCGGGCATTCCGGAAAGCGCCGAAACCGTGGCCCTGGCGCGCAACCTGCTGCTGGTCGAGCAGAGCGGTGTGCGTGCGCATTTCAGCCAGATCACCAGCGCCCGTGGCGCACGGCTGATCGCCCAGGCGCAGGCGCTTGGCCTGCCGGTAACCGCTGACGTGGCGCTGTACCAGCTGATTCTCACCGATGAGTCGCTGCGCGAGTTCTCCAGCCTGTATCACGTGCAGCCGCCGCTACGCACTGCAGCGGACCGTGACGGCCTGCGCGAGGCGGTGAAGACGGGGGTGATCCAGGCGATTTCCAGCCACCACCAGCCGCACGAGCGCGATGCCAAGCTGGCACCGTTCGGTGCTACCGAGCCGGGCATCAGCAGTGTCGAGCTGTTGCTGCCACTGGCCATGACCCTGGTGCAAGACGGCCTGCTCGACCTGCCAACCTTGCTGGCCCGCCTGAGCAGCGGCCCGGCGGCTGCACTGCGCCTGCCGGCTGGTGAGTTGAAGGTAGGTGGCGCGGCCGACCTGGTGCTGTTCGACCCGCAAGCTTCCACCGTTGCTGGCGAGCAATGGTTCTCGCGTGGCGAGAACTGCCCGTTCATCGGCCACTGCCTGCCGGGTGCGGTGCGTTATACCTTGGTCGATGGGCATGTTTGCCACGAGGCCTGACAAAACGCACACCTGCTTTGTGTAGGAGCGGCCTTGTGTCGCGATCGGGCCGCGCAGCGGCCCCAGGATTCTGCATCATGCATGAATTGCCGGGGCCGCTTTGCGGCCCTTTCGCGACACAAGGCCGCTCCTACATCGACCGCGCCTGGCTTGCAGAGCGAGCCGACCATTCATCCCCCACGGTTGAAATCCTTCCCCCCACCCCCATATGAGTCTGCATCAGGCACTTTCGCCCCGCTGCGTGGAGACTCTCCCCTTGACCACCATCGTTTCTGTCCGCCGTAACGGCAAAGTCGTCATGGGTGGCGACGGCCAGGTATCCCTCGGCAACACCGTAATGAAAGGCAACGCCAAGAAAGTGCGCCGCCTGTACCACGGCCAGGTCATTGCGGGCTTCGCCGGTGCCACCGCCGACGCCTTCACCCTGTTCGAGCGTTTTGAAGGCCAGCTGGAAAAACACCAGGGCCACCTGGTACGTGCTGCCGTCGAGCTGGCCAAGGAATGGCGTACCGACCGTTCCCTGAGCCGCCTGGAAGCCATGCTGGCCGTGGCCAACAAGGACGCCTCCCTGATCATTACCGGCAACGGCGACGTGGTCGAACCCGAAGACGGCCTGATCGCCATGGGTTCCGGTGGTGCCTACGCCCAGGCCGCAGCCCGCGCCCTGCTGAACAAGACCGACCTCTCGGCCCGTGAAATCGCCGAAACCGCCCTGAACATCGCCGGCGACATCTGCGTGTTCACCAACCACAACCTGACCATCGAGGAGCAGGACCTGGCCGACTGATTCAGCTGTTCTGGCGCCCCGTCCCGGTGATGGGGTTTTTCCACGCTGAATCATCTGCCCAAGGACCGTACTGACCATGTCCATGACCCCCCGCGAGATCGTCCACGAACTCAACCGCCACATCATCGGCCAGGACGACGCCAAGCGCGCCGTGGCCATTGCCCTGCGCAACCGCTGGCGCCGGATGCAGCTGCCTGCCGAGCTGCGTGCCGAAGTGACCCCGAAGAACATCCTGATGATCGGCCCGACCGGCGTCGGCAAGACCGAAATCGCCCGTCGCCTGGCCAAGCTGGCCAACGCCCCGTTCCTCAAGGTCGAAGCCACCAAGTTCACCGAAGTGGGCTACGTAGGCCGTGATGTCGAGTCGATCATCCGTGACCTGGCCGATGCCGCGCTGAAAATGCTGCGCGAGCAGGAAATCATCCGCGTACGCCACCGCGCCGAAGACGCTGCCGAAGACCGTATCCTCGACGCCCTGCTGCCACAGGCGCGCGTCACCAGCTTCAGCGAAGAGGCCGCGCAGACCAGCAGCGACTCCAACACCCGCCAGCTGTTCCGCAAACGCCTGCGCGAAGGCCAGCTGGACGACAAGGAAATCGAAATCGAGGTGGCCGATGCCGTAGGCGTGGAAATTGCCGCGCCACCCGGCATGGAAGAAATGACCAACCAGCTGCAGAGCCTGTTTGCCAACATGGGCAAGGGCAAGCGCAAAGCCCGCAAGCTGAAGGTAAAAGAAGCGCTGAAAATGGTTCGCGATGAAGAAGCGAGCCGCCTTGTCAACGAGGAAGAGCTCAAGGCCAAGGCCCTGGAAGCGGTCGAGCAGCACGGTATCGTGTTCATCGACGAGATCGACAAGGTTGCCAAGCGTGGCAATGTGGGCGGTGCCGACGTGTCCCGTGAAGGTGTACAGCGCGACCTGCTGCCACTGATCGAAGGCTGCACCGTCAATACCAAGCTGGGCATGGTCAAGACCGACCACATCCTGTTCATTGCCTCGGGCGCATTCCACCTGAGCAAGCCAAGCGACCTGGTGCCCGAGCTGCAAGGCCGCCTGCCGATCCGCGTGGAACTCAAGGCACTGACCCCGGAAGACTTCGAGCGCATCCTGCAAGAGCCGCACGCCTCGCTGACCGAGCAGTATCAGGCCCTGCTGAAGACCGAAGGCCTCAACATCGCGTTCCAGGCTGACGGCATCAAGCGCCTGGCCGAGATTGCCTACCAGGTGAACGAGAAGACCGAGAACATCGGTGCACGCCGCCTGCACACCCTGCTTGAGCGCTTGCTTGAAGAGGTGTCGTTCAGTGCAGGCGACCTGGCCAGCACCCATGACGAAACGCCGATCCAGATCGACGCGGCGTATGTGAACAGCCACCTGGGTGAGCTGGCGCAGAACGAAGACCTGTCGCGCTACATCCTGTAAGACCGCACGGGGCCGCTTTGCGGCCCTTTCGCGACACAAGGCCGCTCCTACAGGGGACCGCAATTTCCTGTAGGAGCGGCCTTGTGTCGCGATGGGCTGCAAAGCAGCCCCCCTTGCACATTCCCCCAAATCTCCAGAAGCTGTGCTTCATCAGCTCCGGAGAGATTCAGCCCATGGCCCGCCTGCCCACCGCCATCAACCTGCACAAAGCCTCAAAAACCCTCAGCCTCACCTACGCCCCCGGCGAAGTCTATACCCTGCCCGCCGAGTTCCTGCGCGTGCACTCCCCCTCGGCCGAGGTCCAGGGCCACGGCAACCCCATCCTGCAGTTCGGCAAGATCAACGTTGGCCTCAGTGGCCTGGAACCCGCCGGCCAATATGCACTGAAACTGACCTTCGACGACGGCCACGACAGCGGCCTGTTCACCTGGGAGTACCTTGAGCAGCTGTGCCTGCGCCAGGAACAGCTGTGGGCCGAATACCTCGACGAACTGCACAAGGCCGGAAAATCCCGCGACCCTGCCGAATCGGTGGTCAAACTCATGCTCTAGCGCAAGGCCTGCAGGGTTTAGAGCGCATTTTCTAAATTCATCTGTTTGAATGACTTACAGACAGCCCAGTGAAGGGCTGTCTTGCGCATTACATGAAAGTCGGGTAACCAATGGGTGTGGCAAGTTCCCTGCATCATTTTGCAGGCAGTCAGAACCCCCGCAGCACCGCTGTTCCTTATCACTGGTCACCCGAGTAGCAGTACCGGGCCAAGGGCTGCGCGCCGGCCAAAGCAACCGGTACTCGTCTCAGGACAACGGAGCGTCGTAGATGAGTAACAAGAACAACGATGAGCTGCAGCGGCAGGCCTCGGACAACACCCTGGGGCTGAACCCGGTCATCGGCATTCGCCGCAAGGACCTGTTGAGCTCGGCACGTACCGTGCTGCGCCAGGCCGTGCGCCAACCGCTGCACAGCGCCAAGCATGTGGCCCACTTCGGGCTGGAGCTGAAGAACGTGCTGCTGGGCAAATCCAGCCTGGCCCCGGAAAGCGACGACCGTCGCTTCAATGACCCGGCCTGGAGCAATAACCCGCTGTACCGCCGCTACCTGCAAACTTACCTGGCCTGGCGCAAGGAGCTGCAAGACTGGATCGGCAACAGCGACCTGTCGCCCCAGGACATCAGCCGCGGCCAGTTCGTCATCAACCTGATGACCGAAGCCATGGCGCCGACCAACACCCTGTCCAACCCGGCAGCGGTCAAACGCTTCTTCGAAACCGGCGGCAAAAGCCTGCTTGACGGGCTGTCCAACCTGGCCAAGGACATGGTCAACAACGGTGGCATGCCCAGCCAGGTGAACATGGATGCCTTCGAAGTGGGCAAGAACCTGGGCACCAGCGAAGGTGCGGTGGTGTTCCGCAACGATGTGCTGGAGCTGATCCAGTACAGCCCCATTACCGAACAGGTGCGTGCCCGCCCACTGCTGGTGGTACCGCCGCAGATCAACAAGTTCTACGTGTTCGACCTGAGCCCGGAAAAAAGCCTGGCGCGCTACTGCCTGCGTTCGCAGCAGCAAACCTTCATCATCAGCTGGCGCAACCCGACCAAGGCCCAGCGCGAATGGGGCCTGTCCACCTACATCGATGCGCTCAAGGAAGCGGTGGACGCGGTGCTGGCTATTACCGGCAGCAAGGACCTGAACATGCTCGGGGCCTGTTCCGGCGGCATCACCTGCACGGCACTGGTAGGCCACTATGCCGCCCTCGGCGAGAACAAGGTCAATGCCCTGACGCTGCTGGTCAGCGTGCTGGACACCACCATGGACACCCAGGTCGCGCTGTTCGTCGACGAGCAGACTTTGGAGTCGGCCAAGCGCCATTCCTACCAGGCCGGCGTGCTCGAAGGCAGCGACATGGCCAAGGTGTTCGCCTGGATGCGCCCCAACGACCTGATCTGGAATTACTGGGTCAACAACTACCTGCTCGGCAACGAGCCGCCGGTGTTCGACATCCTGTTCTGGAACAACGACACCACGCGCCTGCCGGCCGCCTTCCACGGCGACCTGATCGAAATGTTCAAGAGCAACCCGCTGACCCGCCCAGACGCCCTGGAAGTGTGCGGCACCGCCATCGACCTGAAGCAAGTGAAGTGCGACATCTTCAGCGTTGCCGGCACCGCCGACCACATCACCCCGTGGCAATCGTGCTACCGCTCGGCGCACCTGTTCGGCGGCAAGATCGAGTTCGTGCTGTCCAACAGCGGCCACATCCAGAGCATCCTCAACCCACCAGGCAACCCCAAGGCACGCTTCATGACCGGAGCCGACCGCCCGGGTGACCCGGTGGCCTGGCAGGAAAACGCCACCAAGCACGCCGACTCCTGGTGGCTGCACTGGGAGAGCTGGCTGAGTGAACGTGCCGGGGAGCTGAAAAAAGCCCCGACCCGCCTGGGCAACCGCGCCTATGCCGCCGGCGAAGCGTCACCGGGCACCTACGTTCACGAGCGTTGAGTTGCGTTGCCGTGGCCGCCACAGGCGTGCCACGGCACTTTTTTCACGACAGAGTCGAACGCATGCCGGAACCCTACATCTTCAGGACCGTCGAACTGGACGACCAGTCCATTCGCACCGCCGTCCGCCCGGGCAAGCCGCACCTGACCCCGTTGCTGATCTTCAACGGTATCGGCGCCAACCTGGAGCTGGTGTTTCCGTTCATCGAAGCACTGGACCCGGATCTGGAAGTCATCGCCTTCGACGTGCCCGGGGTCGGTGGTTCGTCCACACCGCGCCACCCTTATCGTTTTCCTGGCCTGGCCAAGCTGACTGCGCGCATGCTCGATTACCTGGACTACGGCCAGGTCAGCGCCATCGGCGTGTCCTGGGGCGGTGCCCTGGCCCAGCAGTTCGCCCACGATTACCCGGAACGCTGCAAGAAACTGGTACTGGCCGCCACTGCCGCGGGCGCAGTCATGGTACCGGGCAAGCCCAAGGTGTTGTGGATGATGGCCAGCCCCAGGCGCTACGTGCAGCCCTCCCATGTGATCCGCATTGCGCCAATGATCTACGGGGGTGCCTTCCGCCGCGACCCAGACCTGGCCATGCACCATGCGTCCAAGGTGCGCTCCGGTGGCAAGCTGGGCTACTACTGGCAGCTGTTCGCCGGCCTGGGCTGGACCAGCATTCACTGGCTGCACAAGATAAACCAGCCGACGCTGGTGCTGGCCGGGGACGACGACCCGCTGATCCCACTGGTCAACATGCGCCTGCTGGCTTGGCGGATTCCCAATGCCCAGCTACACATAATCGACGATGGCCACCTGTTCCTGATTACCCGGGCCGAGGCCGTCGCACCAATCATCATGAAGTTTCTCCAGGAAGAACGTCAGCGCGCGGTCATGCACCCGCGCCCCGCCTCTGGCGGTTGATTGTCGCTGCCCAGGCATCGGGTAAGACGAGGGAGTGTTGCCATGACAGACAAACCGGCCAAAGGAACGAAAACGCTCCCCGCCACCAGCATGAACGTACAGAACGCCATACTCGGCCTGCGTGGGCGCGACCTGGTGTCTACCCTGCGCAGGGTGGGCCGCCACGGCTTGACCAACCCCGTGCACACGGCCCGACACTTGCTGGCGCTCGGCGGCCAACTCGGTCGCGTGATACTGGGCGACTCGCCCTACCAGCCCAGCCCGCGTGACAGCCGCTTCAGCGACCCGACCTGGAGCCAGAACCCATTCTACCGGCGCAGCCTGCAGGCCTACCTGGCCTGGCAGAAGCAGACCCGCCTGTGGATCGACGAGAGCCACCTGGATGACGATGACCGGGCCCGTGCGCACTTTCTGTTCGGCCTGATCAATGACGCGCTGGCACCGAGCAACTCGCTGCTCAACCCGCTGGCCGTCAAGGAGCTGCTCAACACCGGAGGGCAAAGCCTGGTGCGTGGCGTGGCGCACTTGCTCGACGACCTGCGCCACAACGACGGCCTGCCACGCCAGGTGGACGAGCGCGCCTTCGAGGTCGGTGGCAACGTGGCTGCAACGCCCGGCGCAGTGGTGTTTCGCAACGAGCTGCTGGAGCTGATCCAGTACAAGCCGATGAGTGAAAAACAGCACGCCCGGCCTTTGCTGGTGGTGCCCCCGCAAATCAACAAGTTCTATATCTTCGACTTGCAGGCGCACAACAGCTTCGTCCAGTACATGCTCAAGAACGGCCTGCAGGTGTTCATGGTCAGTTGGCGTAACCCCGACCCGCGCCACCGCGAATGGGGGCTGTCCTCGTATGTGCAAGCCCTGGAAGAGGCACTCAACGCCTGCCGCAGCATCAGCGGCAATCGCGACCCCAACCTGATGGGCGCCTGCGCCGGCGGGCTGACGATGGCCGCATTGCAGGGCCACCTGCAAGCCAAGCATCAATTGCGCAAGATCCGCAGCGCCACCTACCTGGTCAGCCTGCTCGACAGCAAGTTCGACAGCCCGGCCAGCCTGTTTGCCGACGAGCAGACCGTCGAGGCTGCCAAGCGCCGCTCGTATCAACGCGGTGTGCTGGACGGCGGCGAGGTGGCCAGGATTTTCGCCTGGATGCGCCCCAACGACCTGATCTGGAACTACTGGGTCAATAACTACCTGCTGGGCAAGGCCCCGCCCGCGTTCGACATCCTCTACTGGAACGCCGACAACACGCGCCTGCCGGCAGCGCTGCATGGCGACTTGCTGGACTTCTTCAAGCACAACCCGCTGACCCACCCGGCAGGCCTTGAGGTGTGCGGTACGCCCATCGACCTCAAGCAGGTCGATCTGGACAGCTTCACCGTGGCCGGCAGCAACGATCACATCACCCCGTGGGACGCCGTGTACCGCTCGGCCTTGCTACTCGGTGGCGAGCGCCGCTTCGTACTGGCCAACAGCGGGCACATCCAGAGCATCATCAACCCGCCCGGCAACCCCAAGGCCTACTACCTGGAAAACCCGAAACTGTCGGGAGACCCACGCGCCTGGTTCTACGAGGCCAACCGCAGCGACGGCAGCTGGTGGCCCTTGTGGCTAGAGTGGATCACGCCACGCTCCGGCCCGCTCAAGGCGCCGCGCACCGAGCTGGGCAACAGCACGTACCCACCGCTCGGCCCGGCGCCAGGCACCTATGTCCTGACCCGATGAGCCAGACAACTGGATGAAAACCCGCGACCGTATCCTCGAATGCGCCCTGCAACTGTTCAACCAACAGGGCGAACCGAATGTATCCACCCTGGAGATTGCCAACGAACTCGGCATCAGCCCGGGTAACCTGTACTACCACTTCCACGGCAAGGAGCCATTGGTGCTGGGGCTGTTCGAGCGCTTCGAGGAAGCGCTGATGCCCTTGCTGGACCCGCCCCTGGAAGTGCGCCTGGACGCCGAGGACTACTGGCTGTTCCTGCACCTGATCGTCGAGCACATGGCCCAGTACCGCTTCCTGTTCCAGGACCTGTCCAATCTCACTGGCCGCCTGCCCAAGCTGGCGCGTGGCATGCGCAGCCTGATCAACGCGCTAAAGCGTACGTTGGCGGCGCTGTTGGCCAGCCTCAAGGGCCAAGGGCTGGTGGAGAGTGAGACCCAGGCACTGGGGCAACTGGTGGAGCAGATCACCCTGACGCTGATGTTCTCGCTGGATTACCAGCGGGTACTGGGGCGCGAGGGGGATGTGGGGATTGTGGTGTATCAGGTGATGATGCTGGTGGCGCCGCATTTGCAGGCCCAGGCACGGGCGGCGGCGGAGCAGTTGGCGGTGAAATACCTGGAGGGGTAAGCCTGCTGGTTCGGCGGTGCGGCCTTCGCGGGCACGCCCGCTCCCACAGGTAGGTCACTGCTCTGAAGCACTGTGATTTACCTGTGGGAGCGGGCAAGCCCGCGAAGCAGGCGACGCGGTATCAGATCAGGGTACCGGTACCGGTTGGAGCCGACGGTGTGCTGCTGGCCGGAGCGGCGACAGGTGCCGGGGCCGCAGTTGCAGCTGGAGCTGCGCTGGCCGTTGGCGCTGCCGGTTTGGCGGCTGCCGGTTTGGCCGGCGCTTTCTTCACTGCGGGTTTCTTGGCTGCCGCAGGTTTGGCCGCTGCCGGTTTAGCCGCAGGCTTGGCGGCGACAGGCTTGGCTGCAGGTTTCGCCGCTGCCGTCTTGGCTGCCGGCTTGGCCGCCGCGGTTTTCGCCGCAGGCTTGGCCGCCGCAGTCTTGGCAAGGGGCTTGGCCGCTGCCTTGCTGGCTGCCGGCTTGGCCGCCGCAGTGCGCGACGAAATCGGCGTAACCGAAGCACCGGTCAGTTTCTCGATCTGCTTGGTCAGGCTGTCCACCTGCTGGTGCAGGGCCTTGATCTCGTTGCGGCTCGGCACGCCCAGGCGCGAGATGGCGCTGTTCAGGCGCTTGTCGAAGGCCTCTTCGAGTTCGCTCCATTTGCCCAGTGCGCGGTCCTTCACGCCAGACACGCGCGAAGTGGTGGACGACTTGGCGGTTTCAGCCACGTCTTCAGCGGTTTTCTTCGCCTGCTTCTCGGCCTTCTCGCCATCCTTCACCAGCGAGTCGAACAGCTTCGGGCCGTCCTGGTCGATCTTCGAATAGATTCCCAGCCCCGCCAGCCAGATCTTGCGGGAGTACTTCTCGATCCCGCCGACCCAGGAGCTGCCTTCTTTTTCGGTGTTCTTCTTGCCAGCCATCCTGCTCTCCTTATGGTTTGTGCGCGACGCGCTCAAGCAGCTCGTGCAGCTGTTCAAGCTTGACCGACAACGCCTCAACGTCATGTTTAGACGGAATGCCCAGGCGATTCAAGGCGCGCCCTACCCGTGCGTCGAAAGCTTTTTCGATCTTGTCGAGTTGAATTTCTACCTTGCCGCGTACGCGGCTGACTTCTTCTGCCGCTTCGTCGATCTGGTTATTGGCCGCATCAAGCTCTTTGTCGATGCGTTTCTTGCCACGTTTTTCGACGCCTTCGCCGGCCTTGACCAGCTCCTGGAAGTAGTCGGAGCCCTCTTGGCCAACACGGGCGTAAGCGCCAATGCCCGCCAGCCAGATCTTGCGCGCGTAGCCGCGCACCTCGCCCAAGGTGCCTTGGGCGTCGTCCTTCTTCTTCACATTCACTTTGGCCATGCTCTGTACCTCATGTTCATGAGTGGAGGGATGAACCGCCCATGGAGGTTGGGCTTGAGCATAAGGTAGGGAGATGAATTAGAAACTGCACCCTAAGATCACCACGCTGATCTATCTACCGCAACCGCTTCGGTCTGGCGCTTGAGCATTCAACTCTCTTTGACCGGAGCCTCATGCCATGCCCCAATCACCCGTCACTGCGTCCATTTCGTTCAGGCAAGAGGTAGCGAAGCAGTTCGCCAACCGCCCCCGCCTGCGCGCAGTCATTGCCACCGCGGCTTTCGACGCACTCGCAGCACGCTACCCATGGACCCGCAAGAACCATCCGCAGTTGCGGTCCCTGGAAGGCTTCAGCATCCTGCCCGGCGCGGATGAAGACCCACCGGCACCGCCAGGCAACCTGGTCGACATCTTGCTTGAGCATTTCCTCACCGGCCTGCCCATGGCGCTAAAGCCCACGGACCAGCTCAGCCTGGCCCCACCTGCCATCTTTCGCCCCCAGGAAGCCGCACCGACCATCGACATTCGCATGGCCGACCTGAACACGGCCTTCGACGATAGGCTGGCGACCCTCTGCGAGGCATTCCAGCAGGCACAAGTCAGTTTCTGGAACAGCTGCGAAGGCGACTCGGATATAACCCGCCTGCGCTGGATGCAGCAGATGCTGAGGGCCGCATTGTTCGCAACGCTTGAACGCCAAGGCCTGGACAGCGATCAGAAAGCCTTGCTGTACGCCATGCTCGCGCAAACGGGCACATCGACAAACGTGCAGGGTTTGCAGGTTTCGTTCAACACCCCAGGCACTACGGTGCAGCAGGTATTGCCGGACCTGCTTGTCACTGGCAAGAAAGACGCGGGCGATCTGCTGTTGTGGTGCAGGCCCTCTGGCACTGTACGTGGCTTCAACGGGCTTGCGGCCTTCGCCGTTGCCTTGCGCGAGGAGCTTTCCGGGCAGTATGCGTTCGACACGATGTCCTGGGCCTGCACTGCACTGGCCGAGGACCCGTTCGGCTACCAGGCCCGGCAACTGCTCAACGCGATGTTGCACCAGATTGACCGCGTTCAACTTGGCGCTACCGAACAAGCCAGTGATCTGGAGGAGCTGTTCAGCCGGCTGAGCGACCCCTCATCGACTTTCCCGGCGTGCTTCCACCTTGAGCAATCGACACCCGCCATCAGGCTGCCTGACTGGCTGGAGAACGCCACGGTGACAGATCGGTTCCAGTACCACACGGCGCTGCTGGAGCTGTCGGCGGAGCACATGCTGGCACAGGGTGAGTCGTCCCTGGACGGGATCGAAGACTTGCAGCAATTCACGATTCGCCGCCTGCGCGAACAGATGCGCGATGACCCCCCGTTCGAGCCGCCTTACGACCCTGATCAGGTGCAAATAACGATTTCACAGGTGGTGCAGACGTCCTCTGCGGGGCCTGCGAGACTTGAGTACCTGAAAACCATCAGCCTGACCGAAATGGCCATTTCGCGTCTGCCCCTGGGCAGTGATCAGGTAGCCTCGGCCATTCAATTGGCTGACCAGCAGACGCTCAGCAGCTGGATGAACCTTGACTATGTCCATGCACTGATCAGTGCCGTGGACGTTGGCGGCCACTATCCGCAATTTGTTCACGACCAGTTGCAAGCGGGGGCCGACACCGACAAACGCCGCCAGCGCTTTGCCCAGGAATGGCGTAGTGCCCTGCTGCTGAGTGCGTTACAGGCAAAGATCGGCGGGCAGTTGAGCGAGCGGACCTGGCAGGCCATCGCCGACTTTTGCCGCCGTAAGGCCAACAGCAGCGCATCGCTGAACCTGGCCCCCTTGGCATTCAACAGCGTGCCGGGTGGCCCGAAGGCCAACAAGGTGCATGGCATGTTCGTCATCGAGGTACCTGCTACTGCAACCTGGGTGCTTTACCGCCCCATGGCCACAGCACAGGCCGTCAGGCAGTTCGACAGCCGCAGCCAATTGATGGCAGCGATCCGGACCGAACAAGGCCTACAGCAAGACGTCCTCGCCTGGCTGGATGACGACGCCCACCCCATTTATGCCAATGACGGCTTCACCCACCCGCACCTGCACGCTGGCCTCACGGAGTTGGCGCACCTGCTGGGGCCGGCCTCCGCGCTGGCCGCAGATGTGATTGAGCAGCTGCGGGCCCCCGTCACCCTGGCCTTTACGCCATCGCCCGGTGATCTGGACCAGATGGTGTTTCAAGCCAGGGCCGACATGCTCCTGTTACTGGCTTCACGGCAGAGTGTTTCCAACGCCGAACAGCGCTGGGCGCTGGTGGTGCAGTTCGCATGGCTGGCGTTCAACACGGCCACGCCCCTGCTGCGAGGGCCGGCTGGTCTGGTTGCCTGGTTGGTCGCAGCCTTGCTCGGCATCAAGGATGACCTGGCAGCATTGACCCAGGGCAGCACCGAAGAAAAGCTGCTCGCCGGTAGCGACATCCTGCTGAACCTGGCCATGCTGCTGGCCCACGGGCCCATGACTGCCAGCCCCGAAGCTGAAACCGAAACAGCACTCCAGCCCGAGTCACGCCGCAAGCCCGGCGCATTTGCCAGGCAACCACCTGAACAAACAACCTGGCTAGCCCTTGCCGAGCAACCGCGGCCCGCAGCGCTGAATGTCAGCCAGTGGGGGCACGACCAGCGGCTCGGCAACCTGCCCCATGATGCCCGCGCGGCCCTCGACACCTTGCGTGCGAAGGTCAACCTGGACGGGCAGAGCGCACTGGCCAGCGGCCGTATGCGTGGCTTGTACAAGGTTGACGAGCGTTACTACGTAAAACTGCAAAATGTCGCCTATGAAGTGGAAGAGCGCTGGAGCGGCATGCGCATCATTGGCCCTCAGGTCAGCGAGAGCGAATGGTCGCAGACCTGGGGCGCTGAGCCAGACGGCTACTACATGGCTGGCCGCGAACGCAGCAACGGGCCTTGGCTGACGCGCTGGAACGGCGAATGGATGCTCGACCTGCACTTGCCGGGCGGCATGCCGAAAACGGCCAAGGCGCTGATCGATGAAAAGAAAGAAGCCTTCAGGAAAATGCTCGAAAGCCGAGTGGCGAACGACAGAAAACTCACCAGTACGGATACCTTCATCGATGGCTACCTGGAAAGGTTGAAAACCTACGACCAGGCGCACCTGGCATTCGAGAAGTCCCTGGATGATTACCCGGGCGTCGCACTCGACAGCCTGCCGGAACCACTGCAGGAGCAGCGGCAGGCGCTACGGGGCCTGCGCAACGAGGCTCGCGCAAACATCGAGGTACTGGCACTTACCTACGAAAAACAGGCTGGGCTGATCAGGGAGCAGGCGCAGCTTTACGCCAGCATGAGCGACCCGAAATACGCCAGGTTCGACCCCAAGGGCGCGGCCTCATTTGCCCGTGGCCAGTGGTGGGAGCAGCTGCTGACCGCCGACCTGCAGCAGTTCCGCCGCCTGCTCGACATCAATGACTACGAAGCGCTCAAACGCCAGTCGCGTCGGCTGGTGCAGCTGCCTTTCGGCCAGGAGCAGGCACAGCTGTACCTGGACTACAGCAAGAACATCGAGGCAGCACTGGCTACCCATAGGCGCCTTTTCAACGTCAGCCAACGCCTGGACCAGAACCTCAGCGAGGCACTGACAGATGGGCAAATCCAGTTCTCGGGCAAGCGCAAGAAACTCGACACCATCATCAACAACCGGCGCTACTCAACCCTGATCACCCGTGGCCAGATCCTGAGCGATCTGGTTCAACTGGTCGTGAGAAGGCACCAGCTGACTGCAGAAAACTTCGAAAGCACCCTGCTCGCGCAACAAGACCTGCGCAGCAAGCATTTGCACGAAGCCCTGCTGAGCCACGACAGCCTCACGGCAGCCCACCTGAAGCCAGAAGAGCAGAAAGAGCCGCTGGAGAGCGCACTGCGCGAGTACAAGCTGTCACTGGGCAATGCCGAGTATTTGCTTTCACGCGATATTCCTGCGGTGGACAGCAGCCGGTTGAATGAATACATCGGCGAGATCAATGCATTGATCAACCTGACCGAGCATGACCTCGCCGTCGTCTCGGCTGCTGCCGACACACAGGATGCGCTGCCCGAACAACCGCTGACCCACAAGGTACGCCCTGCCAGACGCAAAATCATCCGCACCAGCCGGGGCCGAGCCCTGGTCGTCGAGGAGGCTGATGAGGGCAGCGAAACCGTGCAGATCGACCCGCTGACCGAACAGACCGTTACGCGCTATCAGCAACAGGGCGATCACTGGGAAGCCGTGCCGCAACGGATGCCCGCACCTGACTACGTTCGCCTGCGCCGTACCGGCAATGACCTGCTGGGCCAGAAAAGCGCCAGGATAGCCCACGCCTCCCGCCATCTGGACGGGCCCAACAGCCTGGCGGACCTGCTTGAATTCTATGTACAGGACATGTCTGAGGTCGCCGTGCAGTTGAGAGCTGGCCCGGAGCAAGGACACTCACTGGCCAGCCGGCTGGAGCAGGCGATTGACGAGGTACAGGAAGACAAACAGCGCCTGTTGACCAGCGCCTACCTTGGCACCCAGCACCCGGACAGCAGGGCTTTGCGTTTCCTGGTGGAAGCACACGAAGTCGAGGTCAGGCTGAGCAAAAGCCGCAAGAAGCTCAAGGCCAACGACTTTCTGGATGTCTATGACATTTATCGCCTGCAACCCAGGCAAAAGCTTTGGGAAGCGCACTTCCACTACACCAGCGCCAGTGCCGCTGCCCGTCGCTTTGCGAAAGGCCATTTGAAGTTCCCGAACACCATGAGCCGTGACGAGCGTTTGCAGCGGGCACTGGCCGCCACGGAGCGCTATCAAATTTATCGGGGTGATCTGCGCCTGGAGCAGATCGAGGGCCTTATCCCGTTCCCCGACAACTGACAGCAGCGGGCGTCAGGCCAGCGCCTTGTCCAGCGCCCGCTCGATTTCACCCTTGATGGTGCCGCTCATCATCGACAGCATCATGCCGAGCTTCAGCTCCACGCGGATGCTGTCTTCGCCAATGTGCACGCTGCCGTTTGCACCGCTGCGTGCCACATCGACACGGTCACCGTTCCAGGTGGCCTTGAGGTCGTATTCACGGCTGAGCTTGTCGACCAGCGCTTCGGCCTTGGCCCGGGCGGCATCGCGGCCGAGGGAGTGTTTGCGTTCGACGCTGATCTGGGTCATGCGGGCGTTCCTGAAGATGAAGACATAATTGGCATTATGCCCGCCCCTGCCCACTGGCACACCCCGCCAAGACAAATCCGCCCGTTCGCCCTAGAATGGCGGTAATTTTTTCCGGTGAAGCGATATGAACGACCAGCGCAAAGGCGACCACGCCGAACCCACCACCCACTTTGGCTACCAGGACGTGCCTGAAAGCCAGAAGGCGAAGAAAGTCGCCGAAGTGTTCCACTCGGTGGCAGCCAAGTACGACCTGATGAACGACGTGCTGTCCGGCGGCATGCACCGCCTGTGGAAGCGCTTTACCATCGAACTGTCGGGCGTGCGCAGCGGCAACCGGGTGCTGGATATCGCCGGCGGTACCGGTGACCTGGCGGCCAAGTTCTCGCGCCTGGTCGGCCCGACTGGCCAGGTGGTGCTGGCCGACATCAACGACTCGATGCTCAAGGTTGGCCGTGACCGCCTGCTCGACCGTGGCGTGGCCGGCAACATCGAGTTCGTACAGGCCGACGCTGAAAAGCTGCCGTTCCCGGACAACCACTTCGACTGCGTGACCATCGCCTTCGGCCTGCGCAACGTCACCCACAAGGACGAGGCCATCCGTTCGATGCTGCGGGTGCTCAAGCCCGGCGGCCGCCTGCTGATCCTGGAATTCTCCAAGCCGACCAACAAGCTGATGTCCAAGGCCTACGATGCCTACTCGTTCGCCTTCATGCCGCTGGCCGGCAAGCTGATCACCAATGACTCGGAGAGCTACCGTTACCTCGCCGAATCGATCCGCATGCACCCCGACCAGGAAACGCTGAAAAGCATGATGGTCGAGGCTGGTTTCGACCGCGTCACCTACCACAACATGACCAGCGGCATCGTTGCCGTGCACCGGGGGATCAAACCCTGATGCTGCTGGCCGGGCTGCTCGCCAGCGTCGAACATGGTCTGAACCGCGTCCTGCGCATGGACAGCACCGCCCTGCCGCGGCTGGCTGCGCTGGAAGGCAAGGTCATCGAGATCGACTGCCGCCAACCGGCCTTGCAGGTGTTCATCCTGCCCGATGAAGAAGGCCTGATGCTCGCCGCCCACTGGCAAGGCGAGGTCGACTGCAGCCTGCGCGCACCGGCCGGCAGCCTGGCGCAACTGGCCCTGGCCCGGGACAAGACCGCCGTGCTGCACAGCCCGCAGGTCGAACTGCATGGCGACAGCGCCGTGCTGCTCGACCTGTTCGGTGTATTACAGGACCTGGAGCTGGACTGGGAGCACGAGCTGCAACGCTGGCTTGGCCCGGTCGCAACGGCCATGCTGGCCGGCCATATCCGCCTGCGCGCACGCTGGACCCGCCAGGGCCTGGCGCGCTTCAGCCAGAACCTGTCCGAGTACCTGGCCGAAGAGTCCCGCACCCTGGTAGGCAAGCGCGAAGCCGAAGCCGCCTTCAGCGAACTCGATGCACTGAAGCTCGATACAGAACGCCTCGAGGCGCGCCTCAAGCGCCTTTCCCGATCCCTTGATACCAGCGATAACGCATGAAGCTGCTCGCCGTCCGCCGTCTTTTTCGCATCCAGCGTGTGGTGATCCGCTACCGTCTCGATGACCTGCTGTTCGACCTGCCGCTGCCCTGGTGGCTGATGAGCCTGCGCCTGCTGATGCCCTGGCGCTGGCTGCCGCGCAAGCCGTCCGAGCTGAGCCGCGGCGCGCGCCTGCGCCTGGCACTGCAGGACCTGGGGCCGATTTTCATCAAGTTCGGCCAGTTGTTATCCACCCGCCGCGACCTGCTGCCCAACGACATTGCCGATGAGCTGATGCTGTTGCAGGACCGTGTACCGCCGTTCGACCCCAAGCAGGCCGTGGCACTGATCGAGGCGCAGCTGGGCGCCCCGGTAACGCAGCTGTTCAGCCGCTTTGACGTAGAGCCGCTAGCCTCGGCCTCGGTCGCCCAGGTACACGCCGCACGCCTGAAAACCGGCGAAGAAGTGGTGGTCAAGGTGGTGCGCCCGGGCCTGAAGCCGGTCATCGCCCAGGACCTGGCCTGGCTGTTCCTGATCGCCAAGGCCGCCGAGCGCGCCTCGGCAGATGCCCGCCGCCTGCACCCGGTGGAAATCGTCGGCGACTACGAGAAAACCATCTACGACGAGCTCGACCTGCTGCGCGAGGCTGCCAACGCCAGCCAGTTGCGGCGCAATTTCGAAGGCTCCGAGCTGATGTACGTGCCCCAGGTCTACTGGGACCTGTGCCGCCCCAAAGTGCTGGTGATGGAGCGCATCTACGGCGTGCCGGTGACCGACATGGCCACCCTGGCCGACCAGCGCACCGACATGAAACTGCTGGCCGAGCGTGGTGTGGAGGTGTTCTTCACCCAGGTGTTCCGCGACAGTTTCTTCCATGCCGACATGCACCCAGGCAACATCTTCGTCAGCACGGTCAAGCCGTGGAGCCCGCAGTACATTGCCATCGACTGCGGCATTGTCGGCAGCCTGACGGCCGAAGACCAGGACTACCTGGCGCGCAACCTGATCGCGTTCTTCAAGCGTGACTACCGCCGCGTCGCCCAACTGCACATCGACTCGGGCTGGGTGCCGGCACACACCAAGGTCAACGAATTCGAAGCGGCGATCCGCACCGTGTGCGAGCCGATCTTCGAAAAACCGTTAAAGGATATTTCCTTCGGCCAGGTGCTGATGCGCCTGTTCCAGACCGCGCGGCGCTTCAACATGGAAGTGCAGCCGCAACTGGTGCTGTTGCAGAAAACCCTGCTCAACATCGAAGGCCTGGGGCGCCAGCTGTACCCTGACCTGGACCTGTGGAGCACCGCCAAGCCATTCCTCGAACGCTGGATGCGCGACCGCTACAGCCCCAAGGCGGTGTTCGGCAACATTCATGGCCAGGTCGAGCAACTGCCGCATCTGGCCAACATGGCCCGTGACCTGCTCGAGCGCCTGTCGCAGCCGCACCTTCACGACCCGCAACTGCCGGAACGCCGCCGCCAGGGCGACCGCTGGGCCCTGCGCCTGCTGGGCGCCGGCCTGCTCGGTGGTGGCGCGGTGCTGGCCGCGGGCGCTGCCGAGGCTGCCAGCCTGGCCGCCCCTGCCGCCTGGCCGGCCTGGCTGATGCTGGCCGCGGGCGTTTACCTGATCGTGCGCCAATAGCCAGCCGCTCCCGTGGCTGGCACACTAGCGCAAAGGGCCCGGTACAGGAGCGGGCCGTTCTGGAGTCGACAATGAAAGACTGGCTGGACGAGATCAAGTGGAACAGCGATGGCCTGGTACCGGCAATCGCCCAGGACCACAAGACCGGACGCGTATTGATGATGGCGTGGATGAACCGCGAATCGCTGGCACTGACTGCCGCTGAGCAACGTGCCATCTACTGGTCGCGTTCGCGTGGCAAGCTGTGGCGCAAGGGCGAGGAGTCCGGGCATGTGCAGAAGCTGCATGAACTGCGCCTGGACTGCGACGCCGACGTGATCATCCTGATGGTCGAACAACTGGGCCATATTGCCTGCCATACCGGCCGTGAAAGCTGCTTCTACCGGGTCTTCGAGGACGGCCAGTGGAAAGTCGTCGACCCGGTCCTGAAAGACCCGGATGCCATCTACAGCGCAGGACACTGACATGAGCGACACCCTCAACCGCCTGGCCGAAGTGCTTGAAGAACGCAAGCAAGCGGCGCCCGACAGCTCGTACGTGGCCAGCCTGTACCACAAGGGCCTGAACAAGATCCTTGAAAAGCTCGGCGAAGAGTCGATCGAGACCATCATCGCCGCCAAAGATGCGGCCGTGAGCAAGGATTACAGTGATGTCATCTACGAAACCGCGGACCTGTGGTTTCATAGCCTGGTGATGCTCAGCGCGCTGGGCCAGCATCCACAAGCCGTGCTCGATGAGCTGGACCGCCGCTTTGGGCTGTCCGGGCATGATGAGAAGGCCGCACGCCAGCCTTCTGCCTGACGCCCCCTGTGGGAGCGGGTTTACCCGCGAAGAATGCAACGCGGTGCATGGCACCGGCTCCGCCGGTGTTCGCGGGTAAACCCGCTCCCACAGTGGAACGCGCCGTCGGAACGATTTATTGAGCCCTGCAGGGCCAACACACATTTTTCAGGAGTACGAAATGGGTATCTTTGACTGGAAACACTGGATCGTCCTGCTGGTGGTCGTAGTCCTGGTGTTCGGCACCAAGAAGCTGAAGAACTTCGGCAGCGACCTGGGTGAGTCGATCAAGGGCTTCCGCAAGGCCATGAACGACGAAGAGAACAAGCCGGCCGAGCAAACCCCGCCGCCAGCCCAACCTGTGCCACCGGTCCAGAACACTGCCCAGCAGCAACAGGGCCACACCATCGAAGGCCAGGCCCAGCCGGTCCAAGAGCCGCAGCGGAAAGACTGACCCATGTTCGGCATCAGTTTCAGCGAGCTGCTGCTCGTCGGCCTTGTCGCCCTGCTGGTGCTCGGCCCCGAGCGCCTGCCGGGTGCCGCGCGCACGGCAGGCCTGTGGATCGGCCGGCTCAAGCGCAGCTTCAACAGCATCAAGATGGAGGTCGAGCGCGAAATCGGTGCTGACGACATCCGCCGTCAGTTGCACAACGAGCACATCCTGCAGATGGAAGAGGAAGCCAAGCGCATCCTCAACCCGATGACGCCGCCGGCGCAGCCTCCTGTGACCACGGCCAGCGTGCAGCCGCCTGCCGGGCTTGAGGCCAGGCCGGTTGATACTCCTGCCGCCCCGGCCACACCTTCTGAACCGCCTCAACCACCGCGAGCCCCATGAGCGAAAATCCGGAACACGACCAGCCCATGCCGCTGGTTTCGCACCTGACCGAACTGCGCACCCGCCTGTTGCGCTGCGTTGCCGTCATTTTCCTGATCTTTGCCGGGCTGTTCTCCTTCGCCCAGCAGATCTACACGCTGGTCTCGGCGCCGCTGCGCGACCATTTGCCGGCCAACGCGACGATGATCGCCACTGACGTGGCCTCGCCGTTCCTGACGCCGTTCAAGCTGACCATGATCGTGTCGCTGTTCCTGGCGATCCCGTTCATCCTGCAACAGATCTGGGGCTTTATCGCACCCGGGCTGTACCGCCATGAAAAGCGCATTGCCATTCCGCTGCTGGTGTCGAGCATTCTGTTGTTCTACGCCGGTATGGCCTTTGCCTATTTCCTGGTGTTCCCGCTGATGTTCAAGTTCTTTGCCGCCGCCACCCCGGCAGGCGTTGCAATGATGACCGACATCGCCAACTACCTCGACTTCGTGATGACGCTGTTCTTCGCCTTTGGCGTGGCCTTCGAAATCCCGGTGGCGGTTGTGCTGCTGGTGTGGATCGGCGTGGTCGACGTGAAGTACCTGAAGAAGATCCGCCCTTACGCGATCATCGGCTGCTTCGTGGTCGGCATGGTGCTTACCCCGCCAGACATCTTCTCCCAGACTTTGCTGGCCGTGCCCATGTGGCTGCTGTTCGAAGTCGGCGTGCTGTGCGGCAGCCTGATCCGCAAGCGTAGCGCCCACGACGAAGAAGCCAACGACCACAACGACCAACCACCAGCGACCCAACCGTGAATCTGTTGCTCCTTGAAGAGGCCGACTTCGTCTCGGCCGACCGTGTCGTTCTTGCTGACCGGCGCTTTACCCACATGCAGGAAATCCACCGTGTTGCGGTGGGCGACAACCTGCGCGTGGGCCGCGTCAACGGCCGGATGGGCAAGGCCACGGTGCTGCGCCTGGAAAAGCACGAAGCCGAACTTGAAGTGGCCTTCGACCAGCAGCCACCGGCCAAGCTGCCGCTGACCCTTGTACTGGCCGTGCCAAGGCCAAAAATGCTGCGCCGGTTGTTCCAGACCGTAGCCACCCTGGGCGTGCCACGGCTGATCCTGGTAAACAGCTACAAGGTCGAGAAAAGCTTCTGGCAAACGCCGTTCCTGCAGCCGCAGAGCATTCGCGAAAACCTGATCCTGGGCCTTGAGCAGGCGCGTGATACGGTGCTGCCTGAGGTCATCATCGAAAAGCGCTTCAAGCCCTTCGTCGAAGACCGCCTGCCCGCCATCGCCGACGGCACCCTCGGTCTAGTCGGCCATCCAGGCCCCTACCCCGCCTGCCCGCGCGCCGTGGAGCAGGCCGTAACCCTGGCAATTGGCCCCGAAGGTGGCTGGATCCCCTATGAAGTCGACCTGCTGGGCAAGGCCGGACTGGCGCCGGTACAGTTGGGTGACCGCATATTGCGCGTCGAGACGGCGGTAACAGCGCTACTTTCGCGTATTTTCTGACGTAAACGTCACTTTCTCGCCCATCAAGTTTCCCCCTCCTGGGCCGATGGCCTTGGCAACACTACAACTATTTGTGCTGCCAAGCCGCCCGGGAGTCGTACATGTATCAATGGTTAGCCCAATCGCTGGGCAATGTGAGCGTCAACCGCAAACTTGGGCTGGGCTTCGGCCTGGTGCTGCTGTTGACCCTGGCCATCACCCTGACCGGCTGGCACGGTATGGACAGCATCATCGACCGTGGCGACAAGCTGGGGAACATCTCGGTGATCCATCAGTACACCCAGGACTTGCGTATCGCTCGCCAGCACTATGAACGCAACCGCGACAACGTAGCCGTGGCAGAGCTGGAAAAAGCGTTGGACGATCTGGAACGCCAGATCCAGCTGATGCTTGGCCAGATCGAAAAGCCCGACGACCAGCAACGCCTCCAGCAGCAGATGACGGCGGTGCGCCACTATCGGCAGGCGTTCGCTGACCTCAAGCAATCGGCTGCCGACCCCGACGCGACGGAGCAGGCCTTACGGCGCATGGCTGAGCAAGGCACGGTACTCTTGCAGACCAGCCAGGCGATGACAGCCTCACAAACCGCAGTGCGCGACGCCGGCGCAGCCCGGGCCAAAACCCTGCTCGCTGCGGCCACTGCGCTGGCCTTGGCTCTTGGCCTGCTGGCCGCCTGGGCCATCACCCGGCAGATCATCATCCCCCTGCGCCAAACCCTGCGCGCCGCCGAGCGCGTAGCCAATGGCGACCTGACCCAGAACCTGCCGGTGCAGCGCCGCGATGAGCTGGGACAGTTGCAAGCCAGCATGCAGCGCATGACCCAAGGCCTGCGTGAACTGATCGGCGGCATTGGCGATGGCGTCACGCAGATCGCCAGCGCCGCCGAACAGCTGTCGGCAGTCACCGAGCAGACCAGCGCCGGGGTGAACAACCAGAAGGTCGAGACTGACCAGGTGGCGACTGCCATGAACCAGATGACCGCCACTGTGCACGAGGTGGCACGTAACGCCGAGCAGGCCTCGGAAGCGGCACTGATGGCCGACCAGCAAGCCCGTGAAGGTGACCGGGTGGTGGGCGAAGCTGTCGCGCAGATCGAGCGGCTGGCGGGCGAAGTGGTGAACTCAAGTGAAGCGATGAACCAGCTCAAGGCCGAAAGCGACAAGATCGGCAGCGTACTCGACGTGATCAAGTCAGTTGCCCAGCAGACCAACCTGCTGGCCCTTAACGCTGCAATCGAGGCTGCCCGTGCTGGCGAAGCCGGGCGTGGCTTTGCCGTGGTCGCCGACGAAGTGCGCAGCCTGGCCCAACGCACCCAGCAGTCGACCGAAGAGATCGAAGAGCTGATTGCCGGCCTGCAAAGTGGCACCCAGCGGGTGGCCAGCGTGATGGACAGCAGCCGCCAGTTGACCGACAGCAGTGTCGAGCTGACGCGCCGAGCGGGCAGTTCGCTGGAGACCATTACCAGGACGGTGTCGTCGATTCAGGCGATGAACCAGCAGATCGCTACGGCAGCGGAAGAGCAGACGGCGGTAGCCGAGGAGATCAACCGCAGCGTGATGAACGTGCGGGATATTTCCGACCAGACATCGGCGGCCAGTGAAGAGACGGCCAGTTCCAGCGTGGAATTGGCGCGTTTGGGGACCCACTTGCAAGGGTTGGTGGGGCGGTTCAAGCTCTAACCTGAGGGGTGGCTTGCCTGTGCTGGCCTCTTCGCGGGCATGCCCGCTCCCACAGGTATCGCGCAGGTTTCACGGGCTGCGCAGTACCTGTGGGAGCGGGCGTGCCCGCGAAGAGGCCGCTGCGGTTACAGCACCTGGCGCAGGAACGCCTGCGCACGTGGGTCTTTCGGTGCATCGAAGAAGGTCTGCGGCGAGGCATCTTCCAGCAGCTTGCCATGATCAAAGAACAGCACCCGATCAGCCACTTCACGGGCAAAGCCCATTTCGTGGGTGACGCAGACCATGGTCATGCCTTCCTGGGCCAGGGTCTTCATCACATCCAGCACCTCGCCGACCATTTCCGGGTCCAGTGCAGAAGTCGGTTCATCGAACAGCATGACCTTGGGCTCCATGCACAAGGCGCGGGCAATCGCTACACGCTGCTGCTGGCCACCGGAAAGCCGTGACGGGTACTCGTTGGCCTTCTGTGCAATACCGACCTTTTCCAGCAACGCCCGGGCCTTGGCCTCACGGTCCGCCTTGTTGCGCTTGCGCACCACCTTCTGCGCCAGGCACAGGTTTTCCAGCACGGTCATGTGCGGGAACAGGTTGAAGTGCTGGAACACCATGCCGACTTCGCGGCGGTAGGCGTTGATGTCGGTCTTCGGGTCGGCCAGTTGCAGGCCGTCGATGGCTACAAAGCCTTCGTCGAAATGCTCCAGGCCGTTCAGGCAGCGCAGGAAGGTCGACTTGCCCGAACCCGACGGGCCAAGCACTACCACCACTTCGCCCTTGGCGACCTGGGTGGTGACGTTATCCACAGCCCGCACCACATGGCCACGGGTATCGAAGACTTTCAGCAGGTCACGGACTTCAATCACTTTGCGCAAGCCTCCGCTCAAGCCGGCTGGCAATGTGCGACAGCGGCAGGTTGATCAGCAGGTACAGGCCTGCCACGCAGAACCAGATCTCGAAAGTCGAGAAGGAGGTGGTGATGGCCTCGCGGCCGCTCTTGGTCAGCTCGGTTATGGCGATCACCGAGACCAGCGAGGTGTCCTTGACCAGGCTGATGAACTGGCCGGCCAGCGGCGGCAGCACGCGCTTGAATGCCTGCGGCAGGATCACGTGGCGCATCGACTGGCCAGCGTTCAGGCCCAGCGAGCGGGCGGCTTCGTTCTGGCCCTTGGCGATGGACTGCACGCCAGCACGGACGATTTCGGCCACATAGGCGCCGGTGAACAGCGCCAGTGCCGCCACGCCGGCGAACTCGCGTGACAGGTTGAGCACGGTGCCGATGAAGAAGTAGAAGATGAAAATCTGCACCAGCAGCGGCGTGCCGCGCACCAGCTCGACATAAACGGTCGACAGGTCACGCAGGGTCGGGTTGTTCGACAACCGGCACAACCCGGCGAACAGACCAATCACCAGGCCCAACGCCCCGGATACCACCGACAGCCACAGCGTGGTCCACAAGCCCCAGGCCAGCGGGCCGGCGGCCCAATGGCGGGTTACACCGATCTGGTCGCCTTCGGCAACATCGTCGCCACGGCTCAGTTGCAGGCTGTCCTTGGCCACGTCGAGCACTTGCTCATCGCCGTTTTCATCCTTCAGCGTGACGCGGGCGTTATCGCCGGAGATGACGATTTCCTGAACGGTGCCGTAACCGGCAGCACGCTGTGTGTCTTCAGCCTTGTAGGCGAAGTACTGCGGTACGCGGTTCCAGCGCCATTCGTAGGACATCATTGAGGTGGCCAGGTACAGGCTGACTGCCAGGCCCACCAGCACCAGGGCGGTCAACCCGTGCCAAGGCCACTGGGCTTTCTTGTGTTTGATCACGTGGGGTACTTCCGTAAATGCGAACGCGCAGGGTTTGCCTGCGCGTCTGGGTCATAAAGCCGGGCTTTTGGCCTGGGCCTTATTCCATTTCCTTCAGCCAGTCCTTGTTCTTGAACCACTTGTCGTGAATACGATCGTAGGTCCCGTCATGCTTGATCTGGTGCAGGAAGTTGTTGATGAAGTTGATGCTGTCGTAGTCGCCTTTCTTCAGGCCAAAGGCCAGCGGCTCGTAGGTGAAGGGTTCTTCGAGGAACAGCAGCTTGCCAGCGCCGGCCTTCTCTACCGCTACCACGTTGTACGGCGCGTCATAGACAAAGGCGTCAGCCTTGCCGTTGACCACATCCATCACCGCTTCCTGCTCGTTGTCGTAGCCGTGGTACTTGGCTTTGCCGATCAGCTTCTTGGAGACCATTTCACCGGTAGTGCCCAGCTTGGAGGTCAGGCGGTACTTTTCGTTGTTCAGGTCTTTGTACGACTTGATCTCGCCAGCCAGCTCCTTGCGGATCAGCAGGGTCTGGCCAACCACGATGAAGGGTTCGCTGAAGTTCAGGCGCAGGTTACGCTCCTGGGTCAGGGTCATGCCGCTGCCGATCATGTCGAACTTGTCGGTCAGCAGGGCCGGGATGATGCCGTCATAGGCAGTGGAAACAGCCTCGAACTTCACGCCCATGGACTTGGCCATGGCTTTGAGGATATCGACTTCGAAGCCGATGATCTCACCACGCTTGTTGGTCATCTGGAACGGCATGTAGGTTGGGTCCATGCCCACCTTCAGGGTGCCGCGCTTGACCGCGTCATCGATGGCGCCTGCCTGGGCCGCAGTTACAGCGACCAGGGCGGTTACACCGACCATCAGCCGCGAAAGGTATTTCTTGATCATCACCAAGTCCCCTAGCAAGAAAAGTAGCGAATCTTATTGTGTTGGCACGGCCGTACCGGCCGGTGCGTCGTATCGGAATGGGATGCTAACGCATGGCGGCCCGGGGACCTAGCGCTGGGGGGGACTTTGTTGGCCAAAATCGGCCTGGGCCCTGAAAAGCTTCGCGGGTGAACCCGCTCCCACAAGGCACTGCACAGCCCCTGTGGGAGCGGGTTCACCCGCGAATAGGCCCGGTCAGGCGCCGACGAGTGTCGGCTGGCCTTCGTTTTCCGGGTGCAGCGGCAACAGCGGTGAATGCGGGTCGTTCTTGATCGACGCACGCCACACATCGATCCATGCCGCATTGTGCTCTGCCCACACCTGCTCGTGCAGGCGGGTCAGCGCCACCGGGTCGCTAAGCAGGGCCAGGCGGGTATTGAGGTCCAGCCCTTTCGGCCCGACCTCCACCGCCTTGGCCACGCGCTCGGCACGCAGCGCCTCGATTGGCGCCGCCTGACCATGACGGGCAGTGGCCATGGCACAGGCCAGGGCGTTCTGCCGCGGGTCGACCACGGCCCGCACGAAGCCGTCATGCAGGGCATGCCAGCGGTTTTCGTGGGTGTACTGGTCAGTGGCCAGCAACTCCTGCGGCGTGGCGTATTCCTCGGGGATGAGGAACAGCTTCTCGTCCTTGGCCGCCAGGCCCAGGCGGGTGCGGCTGGAGATCACCGAAACCGGAATCGACAGCACCAGCGAGCCCACAATCGGCGCCAGCCACCACAGGAAGCTTGGGTTCAACCAGGCCACCAGCCCAGCCCAGGCAATGCCCAGCAGGGTTTGCGGGCCATGGCGACGCACAGCCTCGCTCCACGGTGTGGAGTCGTCGTCACGCTGCGGCGAGTTCCAGGTCGCGGCCCAGCCGAGGAACGCGGCCAGCACGAAGCGGGTGTGGAAGATCATGCGCACCGGTGCCAGCAGCATGGAGAACAGCATCTCCATCAGCATCGACAGGGTCACCTTCACCCGCCCACCGAACTCGACGGCACCCTTGGCCCAGATCAGGATGATGCTGAGCAGTTTGGGCAGGAACAGCAGCACGATGGTGGTGGAGAACAGCGCCACGGCCTTTTCCGGGTGCCACTGCGGCCACAGCGGGTACAGCTGGTACGGCTCGATGAAGTACTGCGGCTCCATCAGGGTGTTGGTCGCCAGCAACGCGGTCGACAGCACCAGGAACAGGAACCACAGCGGCGCCGACAGGTACGACATCACCCCGGTGAGGAACACCGCACGGTGCACCGGGTGCATACCCTTGACCAGGAACAGGCGGAAGTTCATCAGGTTGCCGTGGCACCAGCGGCGGTCACGCTTGAGCTCGTCGAGCAGGTTGGGCGGCAGTTCCTCGTAGCTGCCCGGCAGGTCATAGGCGATCCACACGCCCCAGCCGGCACGGCGCATCAGCGCAGCTTCGACGAAGTCGTGGGAGAGAATCGCACCGGCGAACGCGCCCTTGCCCGGCAACGGGGCCAGGGCGCAGTGCTCGATGAACGGCTTCATGCGGATGATTGCGTTGTGGCCCCAGTAGTGCGACTCGCCCAGCTGCCAGAAGTGCAGGCCGGCCGTGAACAGCGGGCCGTATACGCGGGTGGCAAACTGTTGCATGCGGGCGTACAGGGTGTCCATGCCCGAGGCTTTCGGCCCGGTCTGGATGATACCGGCGTCCGGGTTGGCCTCCATCAGGCGCACCAGGCTGCTCAGGCATTCGCCGCTCATGACGCTGTCGGCGTCGAGCACGACCATGTACTTGTACTCGCCACCCCAGCGACGGCAGAAGTCGTCGAGGTTGCCGCTCTTGCGCTTCACCCGGCGCCGGCGGCGGCGGTAGAAGATGCGGCCGAAGCCTTTGGTTTCGCGGCACACGTCCAGCCAGGCCTGTTGCTCGGCCACGGCAATGTCGGTGTCGTTGGTGTCGCTAAGCACGAAGAAGTCGAAACGGTCGAGGTTGCCGCTGGCGGCCACCGACTCGAACGTTGCGCGCAGGCCGGCGAACACGCGCGGCACGTCTTCGTTGCAGATCGGCATCACCAGTGCGGTACGCGCCTCGGGCGCAATCGGCTCGTTGCCGGCGCTGCTGCCCGAAATCTTGTACTTGTCACGCCCGGTGAGTAGCTCGAGGAAGCCCATGAGCGCGGTCCAGAAGCCCGCCGACACCCAGCAGAACAGGATGCCGAAGAGGATCAGGATGGACGTCTGCAAGGCATATGGCCACACCTGGACGACGGTTTGCCACAGTGACTGGTTGACGATTTCGTCCATGTCGACGAACGACCAGCCCTGGTACGGCAGGATGCCCTTCATGTACCAACCGGCGACGATGGTCTGGCCGATCATCAGGGCCAGCAGGATGTAGCGCCGGATCGACCCGACCGTGCGCCAGCGCGCCGGCGGCAGCTCACGCTTGGGTGGCTGCGGGGCATTGGTGCGGCCGGTCATGCGCCGCCACATGCGGATCAGGACGTTGGTGCGCCACGGTTCTGGCACCACTTTGGTGCGTTTGATTGGTGGGGCGATCTTCAGGCACAGCCGGCCGCTGCCGTCGACGCCGAGCATTTCGGCGTCTTCCAGCTCGGCGGCGCTGCCCACGGTCAGGCGTGGGCCTACCGAGGCCTGCACGGCCTCGGCAGCGTCGACGGCCGGGTTGGCCGCCAGGCGTTGGTGCAGCTCACTGAACGACGTGCAACTGGCGAGCTCCGCCCGTTGCTCGTCACTCAGTGGTAGGTGAGCCAGATACTCGCCAAGCGATACTGGCCTTGCGCTTGAGTTACTCATCGGCAGGCAACTGATAGCTCCAGGTCTCGGTCAGCACCTTCTCGGTGGTGGCCGGGGCCCCATTGGTGGGCGCCGCATCGGCGGCAGGTTGTTCGGCCTTGGCAGGTTGCTCGGCCTTGACGGCTTTCTCCGCCTTGGCATGCTTGGCTGCGGCCTTGTCCTGCTTGGCTTCCTGGGCAGGCTTGGCGGGTTCGACCGGCACATCACGCACCAGCGCGGCACGCATTTCAGTCGATTTGTTGGCTTCCTTGACCTTCAAGCGCAGGGTCAGGCGCCAGCCTTTGGTCTCTGGGTTATAGCGCAGATTGTTCTCGACCACCTCGGCGTTGTCGTCCACGCTGATCTGGCTGCGCACGGCGGTATCTTCGGGCAAGGCGGCCAATGCCGGGCCGGTGAAGTCGACCAGGAAGGCCACGCTGCCGTCTGGCTGGCGGATCAGGTTGGACTGTTTGACGTCACCCGTGGAACGCAGGGTCTGCTTGACCGAACCCAACTCAGGCGCCTGGAACTTCGCCTCGTTGATGGTCCAGTGCAGGCGGTAGGCGTACTCAAACGGCTTGCCTGGTTCCGGCAGCTTTTCCGGGCTCCAGAAGGCAACGATGTTGTCGTTGGTTTCGTCGGCAGTCGGAATTTCGACCAGGTCAACGGTACCTTTGCCCCAATCACCCTTCGGCTCGATCCAGGCGCTTGGGCGTTTCTGGTAGTTGTCGTCGAGGTCTTCATAGTCACTGAAGGCACGCTGGCGCTGCATCAGGCCGAAACCACGCGGGTTCTCGACACTGAAGTTGCTCACGGCCAGGTGTTTCGGGTTGTTCAGCGGGCGCCAGATCCACTCGCCATTGCCGGCATGAATCGACAGGCCTTCGGAGTCATGCAGGGCCGGGCGGTAGTTGAGCACTTTGGACGGCTGGTTGGGGCCGAACAGGTACATGCTGGTCAGCGGTGCGATACCCAGGCGGCTGACCTGGTCACGCAGGAAGACCTGGGACTGTACGTCGACCACGGTATCGTTGCCCGGGCGCAGGGTCAGCTTGTAGGCACCGGTGGAGCGCGGCGAATCCAGCAGGGCGTAGATCACCAGGTGCTTGTCGGCCGGCTTGGGTTTTTCAACCCAGAACTCGGTGAAGCGCGGGAATTCCTCGCCCGACGGCAGTGCGGTGTCGATGGCCAGGCCACGGGCCGAAAGGCCGTACACGTGGCCCTTGCCGACCACGCGGAAGTAGCTGGCGCCAAGCAGGGTCATGATCTCGTCCTGCTTGTCGGCCTTGTTGATCGGGTACAGCACGCGGAAACCGGCATAACCCAGGTTCTTGGTGGTTTCCGGGTCGTGTGGCACGTCACCGAACTCGAAGCGGCTCGGGTCGTACTTGATTTCTTCGACCTTGGTGGCGGTGACCTCGTTGATCTTCACCGGGGTATCGAAATGCATGCCCTGGTGATAGAACGACAGCTTGAACGGGGTCTTGTCCTTGGCCCACTCGGCCTTTTCCTGCAGGAAATGGATTTTCTGGTAGTCCGCAAACTTCATGTCGCGGAATACGGCCGGCAGGTTGCTTTTTGGTGCTTCGTACTTCTGGCCGGCCAGATCCTTTGCCTTGGCTGCAACATCGTCAAGATTGAATGCCCACAGCTGGCCCGCGCTCATCAGGCCGACCAGTGCCACACTGGCCATCAGGGCCTTGCGCAGCCCGGTGCCGGGGATTCTTGATGCTTTTTGGGGACTAACAATCACGAGCAACCCTCGCCGAAAACAGATCATGAAACCAACGGCCAGCGACAAATGCCGGGTTGGCGAGCACTGTTCGGACCCCGTGAGGGCGTAATGATTCCCCAAACGGATCCAGACAATGCTCGAGTCAGAGTGAAACGAACCTGCGAACGCAGGTCCATGCAGCGCGCGATTATCCAGCAGGTCGCGTGACAACGCATCAGGCTGGAACAACTATTTATCGTACAAAACCCCTTGTTTTCCTATAAACAAAGGGTTTTTTGACCTCATATTTGTAACATAAATGTTACGGGGCCATCATTCACCAGGTGCACTTGCATGTCTGCACCAAATTGGCCGCTGGCCACGTCGGCATGCCGAGCCTTCGCCTGCTGGAAAAGATAGTCGAACAACTCGGCGCCGAGGGCCGGTGGCGCAGCCGTCGAGAAGCTCGGGCGCATGCCATTGCGGGTGTCTGCCGCCAACGTGAACTGCGACACCAGCAACAAACCGCCGCCGACATCCTTGAGTGACAGGTTCATCTTGCCCTGTTCATCGCTGAACACACGGTAGTTCAGCAGCTTGTGCAACAGTTTATCGGCCTGTTCACGGGAATCTTCAGGCTCGACGGCCACCAATACCAGCAAACCCTGGTCAATGGCCCCGACCACTTCCCCCGCCACCTCTACCCGTGCACCGCGCACGCGCTGCAGCAAACCCCTCATGCTTCTTCCAGGGGCAGGTCGAGCAGGCGCCGGGCCATCTGGTCGGCGGCGCGCACCAGCGCATCGGTGATCCCAGGCTCGGAAGCCGCGTGACCGGCGTCACGGATTACCTTGAGTTCGCTGTTCGGCCAGGCCTGGTGCAGCGCCCAGGCGTTGTCCAGCGGGCAGATCACGTCGTAGCGGCCATGCACGATCACCGCCGGCAAGTGGGCGATTTTCGGCAGGTCGCGGATCAGCTGGTCAGGCTCGAGGAAGGCGTTGTTCATGAAGTAGTGGCATTCGATCCGGGCAATCGACAATGCGCGTTGCGGCTCGGAGAACCGGTCGACCACCAGCGGATTGGGGCGCAGGGTGGCCGTGCGGCCTTCCCAGGTGGACCAGGCCTTGGCGGCGTGCATCTGGGCGATCTGGTCGTTGCCGGTCAGGCGTTTGTGGAAGGCGGTGACCAGGTCGCCGCGCTCTTCCGGGGGAATCGGCGCGATGTAGTCCTGCCAGTAGTCCGGGAACAGGCGGCTGGCACCTTCCTGGTAGAACCACTCGATCTCCTGCGGCCGGCACAGGAAGATGCCACGCAGGATCAGGCCGTGCACGCGCTCGGGGTGGGTCTGGGCGTAGGCCAAGGCCAGGGTGGAGCCCCACGAGCCGCCGAACAGCACCCATTTGTCGATGCCAAGGTGCTCGCGAATGCGCTCCAGGTCCTCGACCAGGTGCCAGGTGGTGTTGTTCTCCAGGCTCGCATGGGGCGTGGAGCGGCCACAGCCGCGCTGGTCGAACGTGATGATGCGGTACAGGTTGGGGTCAAAGTAGCAACGGCTCTGGGCGTCGCAGCCAGCACCCGGGCCTCCGTGGATGAACACCACGGGTAGCCCCTCCGGCGAGCCGCTTTCGTCGACATACAGCACATGCGGCGCTTCCACGGCCAGATCGTGCCGGGCGTAGGGTTTGATCTGCGGGTAGAGGGTCTGCATTGCGCACTCCGTGTGAGGATATTGACTGCCGTTGGGCATCATAAACCTGAATTGCGCTTTGAGCACCGTCCTCTCGGACCCGGCCGCAAGCCGGGTACACATATTTACCTCCAGCATGCCAGCCACACCACCGATAGTCCCTTGCCCCATACCTAGCAAGGGCCCACCATGCCAACCCCAGCAAACACCTTACCTGGCGCTCATTACACCACTATCGCGCACAAGGTCCCCGCCTGGCTCAAGCAAGCTACTCCAGAAACCCGTCGCGCAATACGTAACGCACTGCCAGCCCCTGCCTGGCTCGCCACAGCGATCCAGCAGCTACCGGAAACCGCCAAAGCCTGGCAAGAAGAGCACGCCCGCCACCGCGAACACCAGGCTCAGGTTCAGGAACTGTTCGAGCGGCTGCCTGACCTGCAAACCTACGCCGCCCAGCAACTGACCGAAGCCATCAAACAGCAATTCGGGCTCGACCTGGATGTGCACAACACGTATCTGGTCGATGCCCGCCTGATCGACGCGACCAACGCAGGCGACGCGCGTCTGGCTGTGAATCAGGCGACCCGCTCGCTGCTGCAAAGCGCGCTGCACAACTTCGACCAAGGTGCCGCTGTCGAGGCTGGCATGGACGCGCCGAAGGCGCTGCTGAAGAAGTCCGTCATCCTCGATCATCGGCGCTTCATGGGCACTGTCCCGATCACCAATGCAGTGGATATCAGCGCCGAAAACTTCGCCGACCTGTGCCGCAAGCTGGATATCGGCGGTAAATACCATGGCCTGGTGCATGAGATCTACTACCCTGCGGCCACGGCGCTGCTCAGCGCCGATGAAGCCAGGCTGAGCGTTTACCAGACCCTGGGGCGGGCGGAAGTCTCGGCTTTCCGACAGTCCTTGCATTTCGCCCGCCTCAAAGGCGATATCACTGAAACACTGTACACCGCAGCCCTTGCCAGCCCCGTTGATCAGCCCTTATCGGCAACCTCACCCGTGACATTCAGCTATCTCGAGTTGTGGGAAGCGACGCTGACCGGGGTTGTGCTCATTACCATGCAAACCGATACGCATCAGGCCGTCGCCCTGTATATCCCGGAGGACGACGCGGAGCCTCTCAAGGAATTTACGACCCTGGAGGCCTTGCAGGCCGACTTGCGCAGCAGGCTCCAGGCCAACATCAACTATCTGGACAAACACATCGCCGACCGTGACAAGGCCTCGACAATCACCCGCCTGAGGGATCGGCTCACGCCCATCACGTGGAGTGTCCGCGGGATACTTGAGCGTGTACCTGATCCACATGCCACCCTGCATCCGGTTGCAGAGCCCTTCAGCCATGCGTTCCAGGGGGTCATGGCTTTTCAGAAAGCCCAACGCCACGAACAAGATGTGCTGTTTCACGCAGCCCCAACCGAAATCGTCGACCGGCGCACTGCCCAGGCCCACCGGGAATTGATCGCCGGTCGTGTGCTGACGGCCCTGAACATCGCCGGTTTCTTCGTGCCCGGGCTTGGCGAGGCGATGCTTGCAGTCTGCGTGCTCCAGTTGGCCCACGAGGTCTACGAAGGTATCGAGGCGTGGAAAAACGACGAGCGCGACAAAGCCTTGACCTACTTGGTAGATGTCATTGAAAACGTGGCGATCATGGCCGCGTTGAGCGCGGCAGCCAAAGCAGCGGGGCACACCGAAGGTGGCGAAGCAGGCAGTACGCCGCAGGAGCCAGAGATAGAGGGTGTTGCAGTGCCAACCCACTCTTTCATCGAAGAACTGGTGGAAGTGGAGCTACCGGATGGCAGCACTCGCCTGTGGAACCAGGACCTGACCCCCTTCGAACAAGACGTCGCCCCCCCGGCACAGGCCAGCCCGGATGGGCTTGGGCTGTACCGCCAGGATGGCAAGGTCTGGCTGCGCCTCGAAGACAAGACATTTTCACTCAAATGGAATGCCGACACTGGTACCTACAGAATCGAACACCCCAGCAAGGCAAACGGCTATGAGCCACCGCTACGGCACAACGGGGCCGGAGCCTGGCTGCAGGTAACGGACAGGCCGCTGAGCTGGTCGGGCATGGCACTGCTGCGCCGTATCGGTCACTTGAATGCCCACTTCGACGAGCCAACACTGCAACGGATACTTGCCGTCAGCGACACCCACGAAGACGTGCTGCGCCGGACCCTGGCCGAGAACCAGCGGCTGCCGGCATTGCTGGAAGACACGATGCAACGTTTCAAGCTGGACGAAACGATCCGGCAATTGCCGGACACCGCCTCATGGGCGGCCGAGTTTTCCAGGGCTTACGCCCGCCTTCCGGGTGACCTGTCGCCAGGCTCTGCTGCCATTCGGCGGCAGTATCCGAACCTGCCGGCCGCCGTCAGCGATGAACTGGAGCGCGGCGCCAGCGCCCCCGAACGCCAAATGCTCGACAACGGCAAGGTTCCCATACGCCTGGGCGAGGAGATCCGCGTCTACCTGCAACACATCCGCCTGGCCCGCGCTTGCGAGGGGCTGTACTTGTCCGGGGTGCAAAACCGCGACAGTGACCGACTGATCATGCATTTGCTTGAACACCAGTCAGGCTGGCCTGCCGAAACAAAACTACAGGTGCTGCAGCGCACGTCGTGGCCTGCCCAAGTCCAGGGTATCGGCCCTCTGGACACGCGCCCCTATCAAACCATCACACATGCCGAGGCAGGCTACATCGTCCACGATGAAAGCCGCCCGGGTGCAACGGTCACGGCCTACCCGGATCTCTATGCCGCGTTGTACCAAGCACTGCCAGAGGCCATGACGCAGATGGGTGTAGCAGATCAGCAAGGGCTGCAGCGCCTGATACGGGAAAGCCCCTTGCCGCCACGTTCAACCCTGAGGGCGATACTGGGCATGCAACCTGTGCGCCCCGGCTACCGTTCGCCCATGCGCCTGGCCGATGGGCGCCTGGGCTATCCGATGAGCGGAGGTGGCCCGGCAGCACAAGGCGCTACCCGTCTGCGCCTGATCGACGCTGTCGAAGCAACAGGGCTCGTCGCGCATACCGGGCTTTCGGCAGACCAGATACTGCTTTCGCTTGCCAGTCGTGGCCGTACGCAGTTGCAGATACTCGAGCATCTGCAGTTGCTGGGGGAGCAGCGCAATGAACTGCAAAGCAGGTTGGCAGACTGGAGCGAGGCCATTTCACCTGCGACAGAGCAAGCCGCGCAGGACTACGACCGCTTGCGCGAGTCGATCATGCAACACTGGTACGACACCGCCCTGGATGAAGCCACCCAGCACTCGGCCGAGCTGCGCATCACTCACGTTCCCTTGGCCGATATACCCCTGACCCTGCCCCAGTTCTTCAACATCCGCGTGCGCAGCTTGAGCCTGATTGATCTACCGTCAGGCACCCTCGCCGGCTGGGCACAGCACGAACGTTTGCTGCAACGCCTGCTCAGGCAGATGCCGCAGCTAGAATCATTGGAAATCAGCCGGCCGTACAACGCCAGGTCAACACCTTCTTTTTTTCTGCTCAGCGTCCCCTCCATCACTCAGATCTTGCCCGAACTGCAACGGCTGGTACTGACCAACCAGAACATCGCGTTCTCCGAAAACGACCTCAATCTGTTGGCAGAGCTCCAGCAGTTGAGGTACCTGGACCTGAGTGGCAACCGCCTGGCCCAAGACAACAGCCCAAGCTTCCATCAACTGTCCCTGGACTTCCTGGGGCTGGATCACATGCAAATGGCGCAGTGGCCCATCGGGATCGGCAGTGATGCACTGAGGCGTATCGCCCACCTGTCCATGCGAAACAACAACCTCAGGTCATTGCCATCGTTCCTGCTCAATGAAGCAGAGGCACTGCCCAACCCAACGGTAATCGCACTCGAAGGCAACCGTATCAACGAAACCCATTTGCAGCGCTTGTTACTGAACGAACGGGCCGAAACGGTCGGCATTACCGTAGACGTACCTGCAGAACTCACCAGCCGGCTTGGGCGCATTCGCGATGAACGCCAGCAAATGCGCGACGCGATCGACGGCTGGGTTCAGGCGTCCAGTTCGAGCAACCCACTGACCCAGGAAGCACTGGCAGACAGGCAGCGCATCCAGTCAGCGATCAGCCAGTTCTGGGAGCAACAGGAGCGAGGCCAGCAGTACCTTCGCTTGCAGCTGGAGGATGTGGCTGTCGAACAGTTTCCCAGGCGGCTTCCTGCGTTCTTTGAAGAGCGTGTTCAAGCACTCATCCTGACCCGCACGCGCGGAACCGCGCCGCAACTTGACGAACTGCTGCGCCGCTTCCCCAATGTCACCCGGTTGACCATCGACGGACATCAGTCGGCCACTTCCTCAGTGGCGTCTGCGTTGGCACGCCTGCCCCGCCTCAACTACCTGGATTTTCGCAACATGGACCTGGAAGTCGATCAGGCCATGCTGGATATCCTGGCTGGGTTGGAGCACCTGACGTCGCTGGACCTGTCAGGCAACCGCATGGGGACCATCAGCCAGGTACCTGCAAGGCTCTCCAGCAACCTGCAATCACTTGCGCTGACCAACATGAACCTGCAGGCCTGGCCCACCTGGTGCGATAGCTTGCTGCCCCTGGAACTACTGGACTTGAGCGCCAACAACATTACCCAATTGCCCGATCACATTCTCTCAAACCTGAACAATCCCATGCCGATTTCGTCGATTTCGCTGTTCGACAATCCGCTGCCGCTTGAAACCATCCTGCGTGTCCGCGCGTTCTCGGACAGCCAGCACAGTTTTTCCTTCGCACTGGATATCCCGGGCAACCTGCTGCTTGTCGACTCTTCAAGCGAAGGATCACTCGATCACCCTCACTTCCCCCTGCAGGGCGACGACACACCCAGGCTCGAAGACTGGATGCTTGGCAACGACGCGCAGAACGAGGCATTGCGTGACTGTTGGGAAATGCTTGAAGGCAGCGATCTGTTGCGCCTGGCGGGCCGTTTGCGCAATGCCGCGCCCTACGCCGACCCGGCCACGCAAGCCACCTTTTGCGAGCGTGTGCGCATGATGCTGGTTGTGGCCGCAAGCAACGAAAAAGAGCGCCCGCTCATGGAATGCATCGCCGCAGCCGCATTGCCTGACCCTGCAACCCGGTCACAGACTTGCCACGATGGTGCGCTGCAGGAGTTCAACAATATCGAGCTGTACCTGATGGGGGAGCGCTTGCTGATCGAGGCTGGCGATACTCTGCAAACGTTGCGCCAACGCCTGTTGCAGCTGTTCAGGATGGAACTGCTGGAGAAGTTGGCCCAACAGCGATCCGGCCCGGGAGACAGGGTTTCGGTGCGGCTGGCCTACCGCCGGGAACTGGCCAGGGAGCTTGACCTTCCGATTGCCGACAGCATGCGTTTTCGAAGTGCAGCAAATCTGGCGCCTGATGAACTGTCGCGGGTGCTGGAAAAGGTTCGCAAAAGTGAATTGAGCAATGACCTGGTCGACTACATGCTGGCGAACAGGGACTGGGCGGCCCGACTGCGAGCCGAGCATGCAGACCGCTTCGCCGAAATAGACGCCCGCTTCCGCCAGCTTGTACTTGAACTTGCCAACAAGGATCACTCGCTACAGGAGGAACTGAGCCTGCAGCTGGAACTGCACAACGATAAGGAGCTGGAGGAGCAGGAGCTGTTGCGTGAGCTCACAATCGCGCAGCTCAACACCTGAGTACTTGCTTCAAATGGCGACGCGCATGGCTTGCAGCGCGTCGCCGACTTTACACGCGAACTTCAGCGCCCATACCGCTCTTGCCCCCAACTCAGCAGTGCCTGCAAAAGTTGCTGCAATACTTGCCGGGTGGGCTGCGCCAGGTCTTCACGGTAGGCAAATGGCTCGGTTTCATTCATGTAGGTGCTCTGCGCCAGCTCCAGCTGCACGGCATGAATGTGGTTGGCCGGATCACCGTAATGCCGGGTGATGTGCCCGCCCTTGAAGCGGCCATTCAGCACATGGCTGTAGGCCGGCGCTTCAGCACAAACGCCTTGCAGGCGCTCGGCCAGTGCCGGATCGCAGCTGGCACCGTTGAACGTACCCAGGTTGAAATCCGGCAACTTGCCATCGAACAGGTGCGGGATGTGCGAGCGGATCGAATGGGCATCCCACAGCAGCGCATAGCCAAACTGCTCGCGCAGGCGGTCCAGTTCGCGACGAAGTGTGTCGTGATACGGGCGCCAGATCTGCTCCAGATAGCGAGTGCGTTCTTCGCCAGACGGCGCCAGCCCCTCCTTGAACAGCGGCTCGCCCTCAAACAGCGTGGCCGGGTACAGGCCCGTTGTGGCGCCAGCGTACAGCGGCTTGTCGTCATCCGGGCGGTTGAGGTCGATAACGAAGCGCGAATACTCCGCCGCCACCACGCTGGCCCCCATGTCGCGGGCAAAATCGTACAACTGCGGGATGTGCCAATCGGTATCCGGCAGGCTGCGCGCCTGGTCGACCAGGCCTTCACGCACGGCGTCGCTCAGGCGCAGGCCGGCGTGCGGCATGCTGATCAGCAGCGGCAGGCGACCTTGGTGAAAACTCAGTACCTTGTCCATCGTGCCTCACTCAGTTGGAAATCTCGTTGCCCTTGCGCACCACGCGCTTGGGCAGGTCGCCGCCCAGCCAGTAGGCCAGGTCGGCGGGGCGTTCGATTTGCCAGGCGACGAAGTCGGCTACCTTGCCCACCTCCAGCGAGCCATGGCTGCTGCCCAGGCCCAACGCCGTGGCGGCATGCACGGTGACGCCGGCCAACGCTTCTTCGGGCGTCATGCGGAAACAGGTGCAGCCCATGTTCAGCATCAGGCGCAGCGACAAGCCTGGCGAAGTACCGGGGTTGAGATCGCTGGCCAGGGCAATCTTCACCCCGTGGCGACGCAGTGCGTCCATCGGCGGCAGCTGGGTTTCGCGCAAAAAGTAGAACGCGCCGGGCAGCAGCACCGCGACCGTACCAGCCTTGGCCATGGCGATGGCATCTTCCTCGGTCATGAACTCAAGGTGGTCGGCCGACAGCGCCTGGTAGCGCGCCGCCAGGCTGGAGCCGTGCAACGACGACAGCTGTTCGGCATGCAGCTTGACCGGCAGGCCCAGCTCGCGCGCCTTGATGAACAGGCGCTCGACCTGAGCCGGGGAAAACGCCAGGTGCTCGCAGAAGGCATCCACTGCGTCCACCAGGCCCTCGGCAGCCAGCGCCGGCAGCATCTCGTCGCAGATGTGCGCAATGTAATCGTCAGCACGGCCCGCGTACTCCGGCGGCAACGCGTGTGCGGCCAGGCAGGTGGCGCGTACCGCCAGCGGTAGCTCATCGGCCAGGCGCCTGGCCACGCGCAGCATCTTGCGCTCGTTGGCCAGGTCCAGGCCATAGCCGGACTTGACCTCGATGGTGGTCACACCATCGCGCATCAGCGCCTGAACCCGCTGGCGGGCACTGGCGAACAACTCGTCCTCGCTGGCCGCACGGGTGGCCCGCACGGTGCTGGCGATGCCGCCGCCCTGGGCGGCAATCTCGGCATAGCTCACGCCTTGCAGGCGTTGCTCGAACTCGCCGCTGCGGTTGCCACCGAACACTGCGTGGGTGTGGCAGTCGATCAAGCCCGGGGTGACCCAGGCACCTCCCAGGTCCACCGTGCGGTCAGCGTCGACCGGCAGCCGTTCGGTGCGCGGGCCGATCCATTCGATCAGGCCGGCGCTGGTGACGATGGCCGCGTCCTCGATGGCCGAGTAACGGCCCTCGGCCATGGTTGCCACATGGCAATGCTGCCAGAGGGTTCTCATGCACAATCTCCTTTACTAGCGGTGCAGCTCGACCGGCTCTGCTACCGGCTCGCCCTGCCCTGCACGCGGCTTGCACCACAGCAGGTAGGACGCCACCAGGAACACCACCCAGACCACACCAACGATCAATGCCGCCTGGGTATCCGGGAAGTAGCCGAGCACGCCAAAGATGAACACCATGAACGCAATGGCCATGGCCGGGCCGTATGGCCAGAACGGTACCGGGAACTTGAGCTGGGCCACGTCTTCACGGCTCATGCTGCGGCGCATGGCCACCTGGGTAAGCAGGATCATCAGCCACACCCACACGGTGGCGAAGGTGGCGATCGAAGCAATCAGCAAGAACACGTTTTCCGGGATCAGGTAGTTGAGCAGCACGCCGATCAGCAGTGCAGCGCCCATCACTACCACGGTCATCCACGGTACCCCGTGTTTCGACAGCTTGCCGAAGCTGCGTGGCGCATGGCCTTGCTGGGCCAGGCCGTACATCATGCGGCCAGCGCCGAAAATGTCGCTGTTGATGGCCGAGATGGCGGCAGAAATCACCACGATATTCAGCACGGCAGCAGCAGAGCCAATGCCCAGGTTGCTGAAGATCTGCACGAACGGGCTACCTTCACTGCCGATCTGCGGCCATGGGTACAGGCACATCAGCACGAACAGGGTAAGCACGTAGAACAACAGGATGCGCAGGGGCACGGCGTTGATCGCTTTGGGGATGACGCGCTGCGGGTCTTTGGCTTCACCGGCAGTGACGCCAATGATCTCGATGCCGCCGAAGGCGAACATCACTACGGCAAAGGAGGCGATCAGCCCACCCACGCCATTGGGCATGAAGCCGCCATGGTCGAACAGGTTGCTCACACCCACGGCATGCCCGGTACCCACCTGGCTGAAGCCAAAGGCCATGATGCCGAGGCCGGCCAGAATCATCGCCACGATAGCGCCGACCTTGAGCAGCGACAGCCAGAACTCCATCTCGCCGAACACTTTGACGTTGCACAGGTTGAGGCCGCCGATCAGGAACACGATGCCCAGCACCCAGATCCAGCGGGCGACCTCCGGGAACCAGAAGCCCATGTAGATACCGAAGGCGGTGACGTCGGCGATGGCAACGATGACCATCTCGAAGGCGTAGGTCCAGCCGAGGATGAAGCCGGCCATGGGGCCGAGGTAGGTGCTGGCGTAGTGGCCGAAGGAGCCGGCCACCGGGTTGTGCACGGCCATTTCGCCAAGGGCGCGCATGACCATGAACACGGCGGCGCCGCCGATCAGGTAGGCCAGCAGCACGGCCGGGCCGGCCATCTGGATGGCCGAGGCGGAGCCGTAGAACAGGCCGGTGCCGATGGCCGAACCGAGGGCCATGAAACGGATGTGGCGGGCACTTAGCCCGCGCTTGAGACCTTGAGCTTGTTGCATGTCACGTCCTTAAATTGTTTTTGTGGTCGTGAGATCGAAGGGGGCTGCTCTGCAGCCCTTCGCGACACAAGGCCGCTCCTACAGGGAAGCGCGTCGCCTTTTGTAGGAGCGGCCTTGTGTCGCGAAAGGGCCGCATGGCGGCCCCAGGGGCATCACAGGCTAGGCAGGACACCAGCAGGCAGCAAACCGGTCAGGCTACCCTTGGCCAACAGTTCCACGGCCTTTTCGATGTCCGGCGCGAAGAATCGGTCACGGTCGTAGTGCGGCACTTCGCTGCGCAGCGCCCTGCGCGCCTGCTCCAGCTTGGCGGAAGTTTTCAGGCCTTTGCGCAGGTCCAGGCCCTGGCAGGCACCGAGCCATTCGATGGCCAGCACGCCACGGGTGTTTTCGGCCATTTCCCACAGGCGCTTGCCGGCAGCCGGGGCCATCGATACGTGGTCTTCCTGGTTGGCCGAAGTTGGCAGGCTGTCGACGCTGTGCGGGTGCGACAGGGCCTTGTTCTCACTGGCCAGGGCGGCAGCGGTGACCTGGGCGATCATGAAGCCGGAGTTGACCCCGCCATTTTCCACCAGGAACGGCGGCAGCTGGGACATGTGCTTGTCCATCATCAGCGAGATACGGCGCTCGCTGAGCGAGCCGATTTCGGCGATGGCCAGGGCGAGGTTGTCGGCGGCCATGGCCACCGGCTCGGCGTGGAAGTTGCCACCGGAAATCACGTCACCTTCGGCCGCGAACACCAACGGGTTGTCCGACACGGCGTTGGCTTCGATGCCCAGTACCTCGGCAGCCTGGCGCAGCTGGGTGAGGCAGGCGCCCATCACCTGCGGCTGGCAGCGCAGCGAGTACGGGTCCTGGACCTTGTCGCAGTTCTTGTGCGACAGCGACACTTCGCTGGAATCACCCAGCAGGTCGCGGAAGCAGGCAGCGGTGTCGATCTGGCCGCGCTGGCCACGCACTTCGTGGATACGCGCATCGAACGGCGAACGCGAGCCCAGTGCAGCTTCGACACTCAGGCCACCGCAAGCGATGGCAGCGGCATACAGGTCTTCACCCTGGAACAGGCCGCGCAGTGCGTAGGCGGTGGAGGCCTGGGTACCGTTGAGCAGGGCCAGGCCCTCTTTGGCAGCCAGGGTCAGCGGCTCCAGGCCGGCGACCGCCAGGGCTTCGGTGGCTGGCAGCCATTGCCCCTTGTAGCGGGCCTTGCCTTCACCCAGCAGCACCAGCGACATGTGCGCCAATGGCGCCAGGTCACCGGAAGCACCCACCGAGCCTTTGAGCGGGATGTGCGGGTAGACTTCGGCGTTGACCAAGGCGATCAGCGCGTCGATGACTTTGCGGCGAATACCGGAGAAACCACGGCTGAGGCTGTTGATTTTCAGCACCATGATCAACCGCACCAGGTCGTCATCCAGCGGCGCGCCGACACCGGCGGCGTGCGACAACACCAGCGAGCGCTGCAGGTTTTCCAGGTCGTGGCTGGCGATGCGGGTCGAGGCCAGCAGGCCGAAACCTGTGTTGATGCCGTAGGCGGTGCGGTCTTCGGCAATGATCTGCTCGACGCAGGCGACGCTGGCGTCGATGGCCGGCGAAGCGCTGGCATCCAGTTGCAGGCGCACAGGCGCGGCGTGGATTGCGCGCAACTGGGCCAGGGTCAGGGTGCCGGGCTTGAGGGTGAGTTCGGTCACGTTGCTACTCCAAATCGCGTGGAGCCGCAGGCCCGTTTTTCGGTGCCTGCACGCTCCTTCTTGTTGTTCAGTATCACCCCTTGCGGGGTGCGAGCCAAAGCGTGGCGATCAGCCAGTGATCATCGGCAGGTCCAGGCCCTGCTCCTTGGCACAGTCGATGGCGATGTCGTAACCGGCATCAGCGTGGCGCATTACGCCAGTCCCCGGGTCATTGGTCAGCACGCGGGCAATACGCTCGGCGGCTTCATCGGTGCCGTCGCAGACGATGACCATGCCCGAGTGCTGCGAGAAGCCCATGCCCACGCCGCCACCATGGTGCAGCGACACCCAGGTGGCGCCGCCAGCGGTGTTGAGCAGGGCGTTGAGCAGCGGCCAGTCGGAAACTGCATCGGAGCCGTCGCGCATCGCTTCGGTTTCACGGTTAGGGCTGGAAACCGAGCCGGAATCCAGGTGGTCACGGCCGATCACCACTGGCGCCGACAGCTCGCCGCTGCGGACCATTTCGTTGAACGCCAGGCCCAGCTTGGCGCGCAGGCCCAGGCCAACCCAGCAGATACGTGCCGGCAGGCCCTGGAAGCTGATGCGCTCGCGGGCCATGTCCAGCCAGCGGTGCAGGTGGGCATCGTCAGGGATCAGTTCCTTGACCTTGGCGTCGGTCTTGTAGATGTCTTCTGCATCACCGGACAGCGCCGCCCATCGGAACGGACCAATGCCACGGCAGAACAGCGGGCGAATATAGGCAGGAACGAAGCCTGGGAAGTCGAAGGCATTGGTCACGCCCTCTTCCTTGGCCATCTGGCGGATGTTGTTGCCGTAGTCGAAGGTAGGCACGCCCTGCTTCTGGAAGTCGAGCATGGCTTGAACGTGCACGGCCATCGATTGCTTGGCGGCCTTGACCACTGCAGCCGGCTCGGTCTGCGCGCGGTCGCGGTACTGTTCCCAGGTCCAGCCGGCGGGCAGGTAGCCGTTCAATGGGTCATGGGCGCTGGTCTGGTCGGTGACCATGTCCGGGCGCACGCCACGCTTGACCAGCTCTGGCAGAATTTCGGCGGCGTTGCCATGCAGGGCGATGGAAATGGCCTTGCCTTCGGCGGTGTACTTGGCGATGCGGGCCAGGGCGTCGTCTAGGTCAGTGGCCTGTTCGTCTACGTAGCGGGTTTCCAGGCGGAAGTCGATGCGGCTCTGCTGGCATTCGATGTTCAACGAGCAGGCACCGGCCAGGGTGGCGGCCAGTGGCTGGGCGCCGCCCATGCCGCCGAGGCCGGCGGTGAGTACCCACTTGCCTTTGAGGCTGCCGCCGTAGTGCTGGCGACCGGCTTCGACGAAGGTTTCATAGGTGCCCTGGACGATGCCCTGGCTGCCGATGTAGATCCAGCTGCCGGCGGTCATCTGGCCGTACATGGCCAGGCCCTTGGCGTCCAGTTCGTTGAAGTGTTCCCAGTTGGCCCAGTGCGGCACCAGGTTGGAGTTGGCGATCAGTACGCGCGGGGCATTGCTGTGGGTCTTGAACACGCCGACCGGCTTGCCCGACTGTACCAGCAGGGTTTCGTCGTCTTCCAGGCGGGTCAGGGTTTCGACGATCTTGTCGTAGCATTCCCAGTTACGGGCGGCGCGGCCAATACCGCCGTACACCACCAGTTCTTTCGGGTTTTCCGCAACCTGTGGGTCGAGATTGTTCATCAGCATGCGCAGTGGCGCTTCGGTCAGCCAGCTTTTGGCGGTCAGCTTGTTGCCACGTGGGGCACGGATTTCAACGTCACGGTATTTGTTGTTGTCGGTCACGGGAAAGGTCCTCTGCGGTCGTCCGCGGGCGGGTATGTCGTGGTCAATATACAAACACACCTTTACTTGTATGTACAAGCATGGACAACCAAAATAATCGGACTGATCCGCTGAATGGCAGAAAAAAGCCGGGGCCGCTTTGCGGCCCTTTCGCGACACAAGGCCGCTCCCACAGGGACCGCGCAAGCCAGGGCATACGCGCTCGATGTAGGAGCGGCCTTGTGTCGCGAAAGGGCTGCGCAGCAGCCCCGGCTATCTCACTGTGAAATGAGTTCGATCAGGCAGCACCGTCCCTGCACGTCCAGCCCCAGCAACTCATCGTTGTCTTCTACTCGCAGGCAGTCATACAACCCCAGGCGCTGCGTCTCGCGCCCGGCAATTGTCACCTCGAGCTGATTGCTGGCCGCGAACAGCAACACCGTCGACGCCGAGCTGTACAACCGGCTGGTGCCATCGAACCACTGCAACCGCGCCCGGTACCGCTGCGGTGCATAGATCAGGTTGAAATCGCGAATCGGCCCGCCCAGCAACTTGCAACTGACCTGGCTTTCGCCGCTGAACGCAAACGCATCAAACGGCAACAGCGGCCGGCTGGCCTGGCCATCGACCAACAAGCGCATGCCGTCGCCCTGCAACACGGTGATGATCCGCTGGTAGCCGGCGAAGGTGGAAAAGCCACCCGACTCCTCGATGTCGGCAATCGACAGGCGCCAGCCAAAGCCGTCCAGCCCTTCGCCGCGGTCACGGGTGATCTCTTCGGTGAACCCGCCACCGTTTTTCCACGGCATGCGCGGGTAATCCTGTGCGCGCAACAACTGCAACTGGCTCATTTGCTGAAGCGTCCTTCCAGGCGATGACGGGAACCGGGGTGGATCAGCCGTGCAGCGGTCACCGGCTGGCGGCCGGACCAGGTGCGACGGCGAATGAGCAGGCACGGCTCGCCCTGCTCGATCTGTAGCAAACGGCATTCTTCCGGCTCGGCCAGAATCGCCTCGACCACATGCTCGCCCTCAGTCAACGGCGCTACCTGGGACAGGTAGGCGTAAGGCGTCTGCCGGGTGAAATCCTGCTTGAGGTAGTCGGATGCGATTGCCGCGTTGACGTAGCGGTCCTCGATTTGCACCGGCACGCCATTCTCGAAATGCACGATCAACGAGTGGAACACCCGCTGGCCTTCACGCATGTCCAGGGCCAGGGCCCGCTCGGAACCGGCAGCTTCCTCATTGAGGGTGATCACCTGGCAGCTATGCTGGTGGCCGCGCGCGGCAATTTCGTCGGCGATGTTGTTTACCTCGAACAGCGCCGAACGGCCCTTGGGCTCAGCCACGAAGGTACCCACACCTTGCATGCGCACCAGCAGGCCTTCGGCCGTGAGCTCTCGCAATGCGCGGTTGATGGTCATGCGGCTGAAGCCCAGCTCGCTGACCAGTTCGCTCTCCGAGGGTACCCGGTGATGGGGTGGCCAGCTGCCGTTGTCGATCTGCTGGATGATCATCTGTTTGACCCGGGCATACAGCGGCGCCGGGCCCTCGCCCATCTGGGCAACCAGCGCGGAGACAGGAGGTGTCGGCACGGCGTTGAGTCCTTTGCAATGGAATGAGCGGTAGCTTGCCGCAGTTTACCCGGCAGGCAAACGCCTGTATATGTATATACAAGTTAACAATAACAGGATTTCACCGATGTCCGCCTACTTCGCCGAACGCGCCCTGCTACCTACGGGCTGGGCCTGCCATGTCCGTATCGAGGTCGCCAGCGATGGCCACGTGGCCAGTATCGAGCCCGGCGCTTCGGCCGAAGGTGCCGAGCGCCTGGCTGGCCCGCTGCTGCCCGGCATGCCCAACCTGCATTCGCATGCCTTCCAGCGGGCCATGGCGGGTTTGGCAGAAGTCGCCGGCAACCCCAATGACAGTTTCTGGACCTGGCGCGACCTGATGTATCGCCTGGTCGGGCAAATCACACCGGACCAGCTACAGGTCATCGCCCGCCAGCTGTACATCGAAATGCTCAAGGCCGGCTACACCTCGGTGGCCGAATTCCATTACGTGCACCACGACCAGGCTGGCAAGGCTTATGCCGACCCGGCCGAACTGTCCCGCCGGATCAGCGCGGCTGCAGCCGACACTGGCATTGGCCTGACCTTGCTGCCGGTGCTTTACAGCCACGCCGGGTTCGGCGGCCAGGCGCCTAACGAGGGGCAGCGGCGCTTTATCAATTCCACCGAACAGTACCTGCAGCTGCAAGCGCAACTGACCTCGGTGCTGGACGCACAACCTGCGCAACAACTGGGCCTGTGCTTCCACTCGTTGCGGGCGGTAACGCCTGGGCAGATCGCCGAAGTGCTGGCGGCCAGCGACAAGCAATGCCCGGTGCACATCCATATCGCCGAGCAACAGAAAGAGGTCGACGACTGCCTGGCCTGGAGCGGCCTGCGCCCGCTGCAATGGCTGTATGAGCATGTGGATGTAGACCGCCGCTGGTGCCTGGTGCATGCCACCCATGCCGAGCCGGAGGAAGTCACCGCCATGGCCCGCAGTGGCGCGGTGGCGGGGCTGTGCCTGACCACGGAGGCCAACCTGGGCGACGGGATTTTCCCCGCGGTGGACTACCTGGCGCAGGGCGGGCGCATGGGCATTGGCTCGGACAGCCATGTGTCGCTGAGCGTGGTGGAAGAACTGCGCTGGCTGGAATACGGCCAGCGGCTGCGTGACCAACGGCGCAACCGCTTGTACCGAGGCGACCAGCCCATGGTTGGGCGCACGTTGTACGACGCGGCACTGGCAGGCGGTGCACAGGCGCTGGGGCAAGCGGTCGGGGAACTGGCCGTGGGCAAGCGTGCCGACTGGCTGGTGCTCGACGGGCAGGACCCTTACATCGCCTTGGCGGATGGCGATGCCATTCTCAACCGCTGGCTGTTTGCGGGTGGCGATCGCCAGGTGCGGGATGTAATGGTGAATGGGCAGTGGGTGGTGCGCCAGGGGCGCCATGCGCAGGAAGAGCAAAGCGCGCGGGCGTTTGCCGAGGTGTTGCGCCAGCTTTTGGGATAGGAGTATTGGGGCTGCTTTGCAGCCCTTCGCGACACAAGGCCGCTCCTACAGAGGACCGCGATCGCCTGTAGGAGCGGCCTTGTGTCGCGAAGGGCCGCAAAGCGGCCCCAAAATCAGTGCATTTTTACTATTTGCTGATCCGACGCACGCCAGATCAGCCGGCTGGTGTCATAACCCTGCTGCCGCGCCTTGGACAGCAGGCTTTCACGCTCCCAGGCCGGTAGCGTGGGCGTGCGTGACAAAATCCACAGGTACTTGCGATCCGGGCTACCAACGACTGCCGTGCGGTAGTGGTCGTCCACATACAGAATCCAGTACTCCCCGCGAGCCACGCCAGGCACCAGCTTGGTGAACCAGTTATCGAACTCTACCCACAGCTTGTCGGTGTGCCCCGGTTCCTGGATGTTCGCATGCCCTTCGGCGCGCAGCCATTCATCACCCATGGTGCGACAGCGGTTGAGCACGCCATAGCTACCATCAGGCTTGAGGTTGTAATGGGCCTCGGACTGTTCGCAACCTTCCTGATAGCGCATGGGCAGGCGCGCCAGTTCGTACCATTTGCCCTGATAGCGCTTGAGGTCGACATTACCGGCGGTCTTCGGCGCCAGCGGGTCGTGCACGGAGCCTGCACACCCCCCCAGCAACAACGCCAGGCATACGCCCATCAGCAGGTATAAGCGCCTCATTTGAGCCCCTGCCCTGAATACATCAGCACCTTGTCAGCTGCGTACTGCACGCTGATGAAGCTCTTCTCGTCCCCCCAGGTGCAGCTGCTCATGCCCAGCGCGCCAGAGCACTCGGTCGGCGTACCGAGCAACTGCTCGACCTCGGCCTTGTTCATACCGGCCTTGATCTTGGAATAGTTTTCCTGGTTGATCTTGCTGCAAGCAGTCAGGACGACGCACAGCGACAACAGGGCGAGGGAACGCAACGACATGAAGGACACTCCTGGAGAGATGAGACAGGCGAGTGGCCTGCAGTGACCTTCGACGCAAAAATCCCTCCCAGGTTCCCTGCCCTACCCTGTTTGCCCCTACACCATTGGTCGGATGGCCACTACTGTGCGATTAATCACAAAGCATTAATCACTTGCCAATAAAAAAGCCGCCCCTTGTAGGAGCGGCCTTGCGTCGCGATGGCCTGCGCAGCAGGCCCCTGCAATCTCAGAACCTGGACCCAGGCTCCAGCAAAAAGTCCATCTCTTCACTGGTGCTCGGCCGCTCCAGCATCAGGTTGCGGTGCGGGAAGCGCCCGAAACGGGCGATCACCCGCTGGTGCTGCTCGGCGTAGTCGAGGAAGCCTTCGAACAACCGGCGGTTGGCCTCGGGCTGCTCGTCCAGCAGCATCTGGTAGCGCTCCACGCACAGGTTCTGCCAGTCCAGCACCTCGGCATGCTCCAGCACCAGCAGCACGAACACCCGCTGAATCGGCAGCAGCTGATAGTCCCAGCCCTTCTGCAGGCCCTGCATGGCCACAACCTGGGCACGCCGGTCACCCTCGAAGGCGCGCGGCGTGTCGCGGTAGATCATGCGCGGCAGCTGGTCCAGCAGAATCAGCAGGCCCAGCCAGCCCTGCGGGCTTTGCTGCCATTCGTCGAGCCCACCCGCCAAGGCGTGCTCGACCAGGTCGCCAAACAGCGCCTGGGCATCGGCATCGTGATGCTTGCCGAACCACAGCGTGCTCTTCTCGTCAGCCACGGCCTGGGGACTGGTGCCCCAACCGAACCACCACTCCAGCAACGGCTGCCAAGGTGCGAGCATGACTTACTCCTTGTGGTAGGCGGTGACGCGCTCGACCTCTTCCTTCGAGCCGAGGATGACCGACACACGCTGGTGCAGGCTTTCTGGCTTGATGTCGAGGATGCGATCGTAACCGTTGGTGGAGGCGCCGCCGGCCTGCTCGATGATGAACGACATCGGGTTGGCTTCGTACATCAGGCGCAGCTTGCCCGGCTTGCTTGGCTCACGGGCGTCACGTGGGTACATGAACAGGCCGCCACGGGTCAGGATGCGGTGCACGTCGGCCACCATCGAGGCGATCCAGCGCATGTTGTAGTTCTTTTTCAGCGGGCCGGTCTCGCCTGCCAGCAGTTCGCCCACGTAGCGCTGTACCGGAGCTTCCCAGTGGCGCTGGTTGGACATGTTGATGGCGAACTCGGCGGTGGTTTCCGGCACGCGGATGTTTTCGTGGGTGAGCACGAAGCTGCCCAGCTCGCGGTCCAGGGTGAAGCCTTTGACGCCGTTGCCCAGGGTGAGGATCAGCATGGTCTGCGGGCCGTAGATGGCGTAACCGGCGGCGACCTGCTCGGTGCCTGGCTGCAGGAAGGCGTTTTCGTTCAGGGTTTCGTTCTGGCTCAGGTACTCGTTAGGGCAACGCAGTACCGAGAAGATGGTGCCGACCGAGACGTTGACGTCGATGTTCGACGAGCCGTCCAGCGGGTCGAAGACCAGCAGGTAGGCGCCTTTCGGGTACTTGCCCGGGATCTGGTAGGCGTTGTCCATTTCTTCGGAAGCCATGCCGGCCAAGTGGCCGCCCCATTCGTTGGCTTCCAGCAGGATGTCGTTGGAAATCACGTCCAGTTTCTTCTGGACCTCGCCCTGCACGTTTTCAGTGCCCATGCTGCCCAGCACACCACCCAAGGCGCCTTTGGACACGTGATGGCTGATTTCCTTGCACGCACGCGCCACCACTTCGATCAGGAAGCGCAGATCGGCAGGGGTATTGTTGCTGCGGGTCTGCTCAATCAGATAGCGACTCAGGGTAACGCGGGACATGTATGGCTCCGAACGGATTGGGGGAAGAAAAACCCCCGCAGTTTACAGGGAGAGTTGCAGGCTAGCGAGTGATGAGACTCGCCACGGCTCTCTGACGGCACAATAGGTCGGTAGTTCAGCGTGCGCCAGGCCGGTGGTCGGAGTGAGGGCCATTCGCGGGTGAACCCGCTCCCACGGGGATCTACACAGGCCTTACAGCTGTAGATTTCCCTGTGGGAGATTCTATGGCCGGAGGCAAATTTTCAGTAGAAAAGCCCACGGCCTCTCTCAGCAACATCCAGGCACGAATCAGCCTGCCAGAG